>CAZFON010000101.1:0-6626 GCA_964520185.1 uncultured Planctomycetales bacterium
GCTACAAAAGTATGGTCCAGCAAAAGATTCTTGATGGGTCGCTTTGTTTTACGGAAAACCTCTTGCATCAAGGCGGGATTGAATTCTTCGGAAAACGGTTCCGGCCCTAAAATATTAAAATATCCGATTTGATTTAAATTTTCGACTACTCTTATCTGGCCGAAACGCCGCTGGTCATTATACAAAAGCCTGCTGCCGTCCGAAAACACAAATGTGATCCTGGTATGCTTGCTTTCTTCGCCCTTCATGATGAGCTGACCGGTCATCATCAGTTGAATGACCAGGAATTCATCTGATGGCAGATGCATGAGGACGGCCTTCCCCCTGCGCGAAATTTCACCAATGATCCTGCCTTTTAACCGACGGACAAAGTCCTGCGTCTTCTGACGTAGGATAAAGTCGTCATGGACGATCACATCAGAAAACATCTTTCCAGGAAGTACTTTGCTTAAATCTTGGACAATAGTTTCAACTTCAGGAAGTTCGGGCATTTTGCAAGTTTCTCTTTGCCTTCCCCATGGGGTAATGAGATAATAAAATTCTCTATGGACCCGCTTAAAATCCGTTTATTTATCAAGAACTTGACCTACGATTTGGACACCGTGCAATGCTTATTGGATTACGACCGGGTTATAGAAACTTTTCCCATTATAGAAAAAATCCTTCAACATATCGATTCTTTTCGAGCTAATAATGCAGCTAATGGCCTGAAAAATATTTTTGATGAGAAGTTTTGGGACAACAAATTATCGGATAAATCTTTCCCGGAAATACGCGGCAATCTTGCTCTATATGCCCAGCAAAATCCGGATGGCTATAGTTCTTTTGTAAAAAATATTCTTAAATGGTCAGAAAACTCTCTCCCAGCACTTCAGCACGAAGCAAAATCCCCTTTACGTAAAGAAATCGAGAAAATTTCTTTTTGGTTGATAGGAATACTCACCGTTCTGCTGGTATTGTTCTGCTTAATCTGGAGCTATTTTACCAAAGACTGGGGCTTAAGAGGGGATTTTTGCAACGGGATCTTCCAGGATCATCTTTTTACAGGATATAAAAAAGAGATTAATTTTTATGCCCCTGAAGAAATGGGTTCCAGGCTTCCCCATGATAATTTTTCCACCCACTGGACAGGCACCCTGATCATCCCTAAAGATGGACTTTACACCATTACCGAGATGTCCGATGATGGGGCCAGGGTCTTTATTGACGGAAAGATTTTTATTGATGACTGGACCTCGCATGGGCCAGGCCTTCCTCGTTCCGGAAAGGGTTTTTTCCATCAAGGCCCTCACTCCCTCACCCTCGACTATTATCAATTATCTCTCGGAGCGACTCTGACGCTCTCTTGGGCCTTCGAAGATGGAGAGCTTAACATTATCCCTGCCAGATACCTGAGGCATCCATCAGTTCTTGAACACATTTAATTCAACGGGAAGCCAATTCAACTCCCCCGGCAGACCATCAGGAACAACATTATGAGGGGCTTTCCAGGCAGATTTTATGTATCCTTTAAGTTCTTTGTCGGAAAAATCACTGGCCAGGTTGGGATCGAAATATTTCGCTTCTCCATTAAATAAGGACCTAATGTTTAATGGTGAATAAGGATAAAAATGATGCTTTTTGTATGCTTTATTAGTATATAAAAATGTCGTTCCCATCAGGCAGATAATTATTCCCATAAAAACAGCTCTTATCAAATCCTCTGGCATGACAAATCTTAGAAAAGAGGCCAGGGCCAGCGAAAAAAGGATGGAAAAATAATTTCCATAATAATAAGGTCCCCATATTTGATTATCGACCATGGACATAAGAAAATCATGGAATAAAAATGACAGGAAAAACAATGCTATCCAAGGAAAAAATATTTTGAAGGGTTTGTTCCAAAAATCCTTACACATCAACATCATAACCGCCATTATTGACCACGCCAATAAACCTAATACCCAAAGAACCTTGGGGGCCACGGGAACCAAGGGGTGCGGCAGGGCCAGTCCCATTGTTTGCGTAAACAGGGTCAGGGTGTTAAAGCCAATATTGCTCATGAACTGGGAGGCGAACTGGCCTTCAAAAATATGGTTAAAGAACCGGTATTGCTTTAATCCAATGAGCGGCGCACCGCTTACTCGATGACACATTTCTTGTATCCCCCATCCGTAGGCTATCAGAATCAAAAACAGTGTTAGCAATACCCCTAGCCAACGCCAATGCCTAAAAATGAAGCGGAAATGCAAAAAAAACAGGATGGGAAATATAAAAAAGGCCGTTTCATCACTAAATACGCCCAATAACAATGACAAACAAAATCCGACGAAATACAATTTCTTTTGACGATTCGTTTCGCTAAGAAAAGCAAAAATGAGCGCACCTAACATAAAAAAATTGGCCAGTATTTTACCTGAACGAAACAGCATAAAGAGGCCGCTTAAGCTCGCCGGCGTCATCAGATAAAATGCTGTTACTGTCAAACTTATCCCAACGGAAAACCGCCTTAATCTAAGGTAAATAAACAGCAGCCATGGATTTAGGACCAGGATCCATAACCATGTCAATGAAAAACTCGGATGAGGAGGCAGAAATCGCCATAGCCAGACCCTAAATTTTGTATCTAAAAAATCTAAATGCCAAGATACCCAGCGGGTGGTCCGGGACTCTACTTCATTAATTCGCCAGTCCCAAATTTTAAAAAAATCCTGACTGACGAGATAAGGTCCTGTTTGAAGGTAAGCTGCTTTCATCCTAACGGTCTCGGGATGCATCCACGTATTTTCAAAATTAGAGACTTTAAAAAAAATAAAAAGGTAGGCAAAAATAATGAGAACCAACGGTCCCGTCAAGGAAAGAAGCTTAGACTGGTAAGAATTCACGCTAAAGCACCCTCTTCAGGCATTCTGCAGCTTTTTAATGATCTTCTTGATTTTTTCTTCCGCTTCGGTAATGTTCTTGGCGTCGATCATGCCCTCGATATTCCAGTCCCCCAAGTCAACGACCGGGCGTCCGTACACCAGGCCGTAACAAATTTCAGAATTAGTGCCGAAACTGCCGGGCAGGGCAACAATGATATCTGCTGCACAGGCAACAATGGTGTTACGCGCATAGCCAATAGAGGTGGGCAGGGCGATATCAACATAAGGATTGGCATCCCGTTTATCTTTGCCGGGCAAAAGGCCGATGGTCATGCCCCCTGCTTTTTGGGCGCCCTTGGCCGCCGCTTCCATGGCCCCTCCCAAACCGCCGCAAAGCAGGACACATTCCAATTCCGCGATCATTTTACCGACGGCCTCAGCAAGGTCCTCGACTTTGGCGCTGATGGTGCTGCCCCCAATGACTGAAATAACGATCCTCTGCTTTCTCATGAATCTTCCCCCGGATGGTCTGAATGATGGCTTCCCCTCCTGACAAACGGTTTATTATATAACAATTCCCTTTTTCAACAATAAACAATCACTTATAATTATTTCAAATGAGATCGTTTTTCCCATCCATCGTTGTTTTTGCCCTCTTATTTTTTTCTTTCATGACCCACGGCGGGATAGGCAATAATGATTACACGTTGATCCCCATCGCCCATGAAGCGGAGATCTACAAAAAGATCGACCAGTATAACCATTGGCTTGAAATGGACCCTCATTCCGGCGAAGCTACCATTTATGGCAGGATAACCCGGTCGAAAAATTACGGGATATTCTCCGATGCCGGCCTGCTGGGCCAATGCAATGGGGGCCAGCATCTGGATGGGGACAAAAAATACAGGCATGCCTTGTCTTGTTATCGAAACAATACTTGCAGGGACTATTTCCTCTATGAGTCCCAAACGGGGGGGCAAGCCTTTATCTATACATTAGTAAATAAAATCCATGGAAACCCGGTTATTTTCAGGGTGCTGTGTGCCTCTTTTCTATCGGCTGTGTTGACTTCCTGGTTTTGGTGGCTATGCGGTTACTGGGGGGTTCTTCCCTCTTTCTTGGTCATGGTGGGCATTCTTTCTTTAAGGAGCTTAATGCTTTTTGGAGACAATATCGCCCAGGTTTTAGGCATTGATTACCTGCTTATGGTTGCCTTGTTTTGGGCATACAAAAAAAGATACAAAAAATTAGGAACTCTTGTCTTTCTCATCCTGTTCTTAAAACTTGTTCTTAGCGGTGCTGAATATCTTTTTAGTGTGCTGCTTTTGCCTTTTATCCCCTTGGTCTTTTATGCTGTCTTGAATAAAATATCACGCCAAAGGATCATCAAAGATGTTGTCTCCATAACGGCAGGCAGCTTGTCGGCATGCGTTGTTGCCTTTCTAATATTAATAATACAAGTTTCCTTCGCTACATCTCAGGCTGAGGCCATACATCATTTTATTAACAGGGTCCTGGCAAGGACCCTTTCTCCCAATGATCTTACCGGCACTCCCATGCTTTTGGCAAAAAACACCAGCCTATTACAGATCCTGCACCTATACCTTTCGATCCCCTGTATCAGCATCGGAACATGGCAGGTTTCTTTTAAGATGGTGATCTTGTTCTTTTTGATGGTCAGTGTTCTATCTTTTTATTTGTATCATTGTTATCAACAAAGGATGCTGTTGGCCCTTTTGGCATCTACCTGGGCGAGCATATTGTGCCCGCTGTCCTGGATATTGTTTGCCAAAGGGCATTCCGTACCGCATACCTTTATAGACCAATTAATTTGGCATATGCCATTTACCCTGCTTGGCATAGCGTTGAGTGTTATGACCTTACAAACAGCCTTAAGCAAATGGGCGCATGAATGAAGAAATCCCTAAGCCCTCTCATCTTTGTCTTGTTCTTTTTCTCTCTGGCCTATTTCAGCCCCATGAACAAAGTTTTTCAATATGACACTGATGAGGGGCTTCATCTCATGGCCGGCTTTCTTCACGCTCATGGTCAGCCCTTGTATAAAGAGATCCTGATCAACTACCCACCGTTCTTGATCCTCCTCTTATCTGTTTTGATCAAGGCCTTTGGGCCTTCGGTATATGTGACGCGTTTACTGGTCTTATTATTTTCTACTATGTTGCTTTGGGCCTTATTTAAGATGATGGCCAGGACACAAAACTTCCTTTCTGCATTATTATCGACAGGACTACTGGTCCTATCCCCCTATTATTTACAATTGAGCGTATCTGTAATGCTCGGCATACCGGCGCTGGCACTGGCAGCCTTGTCAATTTTATGTGTTCACTTTTACACTGATGATCATCGAAAGAGATATCTGTTGCTATCCGGCTGTTTGTTCGCCTTGGCCCTGCAAACGCATCTTTTTACCATCGCCTTCTTACCGGGGCTGATCATTGAGCTGGCCCAGATCAAAAAGGAGAGGTCATTTTCCATGCTCTGGTGGTTTGCCGCTTTAATAAGCGTGTATCTATTCGTGGCCTTTGCGATCACTTCCATTGACTATCGCTTGCTGGCTGAATCCTACACGAAAATGAGAAATCAAAGCATATTCAATGGTTTCTGTGGTTTTTCGACGGTAAGCGGATGGATCCTTCAACAATATGATATCGCCTTGCTTGCTTTGGGAGGATTGGTGTTCTCAAGAAAAAACAAAAGAAAGTGCCTCATCATCCCTCTGGTTTCCCTCATTGTTGCGGTCTTTATCTTCAGCACTCATTCCCCTGTTTGGTACCATCACCAGCTGGTGGTATCAGTTTCGCTCTATTGGCTTGCTTCATTTGGGATCTATGCCTTATTTGATAAAGCGGTCTGGGGCGGATGGGAATCCAAAGAAGTCTTGCAAAAACTCCGGGACGGCTCAGCGGTCTTCTTTTTGGTCACCGTCCTGACCCTTGTTCTTATACATATCCCTATGCGGTATTCCAATGCCATACAACAAACAAAAGCAAACGCCCCTCAGGAGTATTACCATGTGCTTGACTTAATGAAAAAATTCTCCGGTCAAACCCACCTGGTCGTCACCGATGCCCCCATGTTCGCATTTGATGCCGGTCTGCCAGTCCCTCCGCATTTGGCCACTGTCGCATGGAAATTACTGGCCTCGAATATCATCACGACCAAGGACATATTAAATATTATTCAAAAGGATAGGCCTGAATTGATCCTCTTCGCGCGTTTTCCGGACCTGGATGATAAGATCGCTCCTTCTCTGAAAGGCCGGTATTCACTCTTATACCGGCATGATGAGGACAGTTTCGTGCGGTTGTATGTTTTAAATAAAATTTAAACGCGCCCGGCGGGAATCGAACCTGCATGAAGAGCTCCGGAGGCTCCTGCCTTATCCATTAGGCCACGGGCGCATGTTTTAAGCTTTATATACGATCTTGCCGCCGCAAATGGTGTATTCAACGATGCCTTTAAGCTTGCGGCCTATAAAAGGCGAGTTCTTGCTTTTGGAGACAAACCCTTCCTTGGTGACTGTCCATTCCTTGTCCGCGTCAATGATCGCGATGTCCGCGTCAAAACCTGTCTTGATCATCCCTTTATTCGCTATCCCTGCAATACGGGCAGGCGCTTGCGACATTTTATCAACCATTTGGGCCAAGTCAATGATCCCGGGTTTGACCAGCTCCGTGATGGTCAGCCCCAGGGATGTTTCCAGGCCGATCAAACCAAACGGCGCGCCGTCGAATCCCACTTCCTTGTCTTCCTTGGTGTGCG
>CAZFON010000102.1:0-6624 GCA_964520185.1 uncultured Planctomycetales bacterium
GATTGGGGATTAAAAGGATACTTTTATCAGGGGATTTTCGATAAATATCTTTATTCAGGGCATAAAAAGAACATTGATTTTGATGACCCTATTCAAATGGATCATAGGCTTCCCGATGATTATTTTTCTGTCCGCTGGCAGGGGGACCTGCTTGTCCCTAAAGATGGGAAATATACGATATTGGCAGTCTCAGATGACGGGGCCAGGGTTTTTCTGGATGGTAAACTTTTAATTGATGATTGGGGTCCACACCCTTCTCAAGAAGCTTCTCAGGAAATTCTTCTTTCCCAGGGCCCGCATCCGATCACTGTGGAATATTATCAAATTAGGGGAGATGTGATCTTAAGCCTTTATTGGGCCGTTCGTGGCGGTAAAAAAGAAATTATCCCGGCACGTTTTCTTAGACAGTTTTATAAGGCCTCCGACAAAGCTTTGTGATATACTTGGAACTTAAACATGGACAAGATCCAAAACATTTATAAGGTCATCAGCAACGAGAAACTCTCCCCGCAATATTGGCGCATGGTTTTCGATGCACCTGAATTAAGCCGGGAGGTCAAGCCGGGGCAATTCGTGCATATACGTACAGATGAGGCGGGTTTGCAGCCTTTTTTCCGCCGGCCTTTCAGCGTTTACCGGGCCCAGAAGTACGTCGAGATCTTCTATGATGTGGTGGGGCCCGGCACCAAATTACTTTCCCTGAAGAAAAAGGGCGACACGATCGATGTCCTGGGTCCTTTGGGTACGCCATTCGAGATGCCGAGGCCTGGCACGAAACAGGTAATACTAATTGCCGGGGGCATTGGCATTGCGCCCATGCTTATTCTCTCCGATGTATTAAAAAAGAAAAAATACGAACTGCTTTTACTTTACGGCGGCCGCGACAGGGCGCACGTGTATCCGATGCAGGAGTTCAAGGACAACGGGGTCAAGGTCCATATTGCCACCGACGATGGTTCAGTGGGGCTTAAAGGCCGGGTGAGCGTATTATTTGACAAGATCCAAAAAGACGCGGAGCACGCCTTTATTTATACTTGCGGTCCCAATCCCATGATGAAGGCCGTGCAGGCCTTCGCCGGCCAGTATGGCCTTTCGGGCCAGGCAGCTTGTGAGGAGATCATGGCTTGCGGCCTGGGGGCATGCTTAGGATGTTCCATAGAGACCAAGGATGGTTTTAAGACAGTTTGTTACGACGGCCCGGCGTTTGATTTGCAGGAGGTTAAATTCCATTGAGCATGAATATATCCGTCAAAATCGCCAATGTGACTTTTAAAAATCCAGTGACGGTCGCCTCCGGCACCTTTGGTCATGCGGAGCGTTATTATTCGCTGGAGGAGGTCAAGAGGCTGGGGGCCATTGTGCCTAAGACCGTGACCTTGCAGGCGCAAGTGGGCAATCCGCCGGTACGCATTTTTGAAACACCATCTGGCATGATCAATGCCATCGGCATCGAGAATCCCGGCATTGACGTTTTTTTAGCCCAAAAACTGCCTGCCTTAAAAAAAATAGGCGTGCCGTTGATCATCAGTATTTTAGGCCATAATGAAGAGCAGTTTGTGGAGATCATGGAAAAATTGAATACGCAGGACGGCATCGCAGCCGTGGAACTGAATTTATCCTGTCCTAACCTAAAGCATAAAGTTTTAGTGGCCCAAGACCCTGAACTCACCACCCAGCTGGTGAAGCGCATGAAGTCTTTGTCTAAATTCCCCATCATTGCTAAACTATCACCCAATGTTACGGACATTGCTGTTATTGCCCGGGCGGCTGAGGCAAGCGGGGCGGATGCCATCAGCCTGGTCAATACCTTTACGGCCATGGCCATTGATATCAAAACGCGTAAAAGCCGCATTGGCAATTTTACCGGCGGGCTTTCCGGGCCGGCCATCAGGCCCATGGCGGTGTATATGGTGCAAAGGGTGGCTTCTCAAGTAAAGATCCCCGTGATCGGCATGGGCGGTATCATGACAGCCCCTGACGCCCTGGAATTCCTGATCGCCGGCGCCACCATGATCGCCGTCGGCACTGCGAATTTCATCAATCCCAGAACGCCCCTGGATGTTTTGGAAGGGATCGAGGCCTTTATGAAGGATAACAAGATCAGTGATATCCGTGAGATCATCGGAAGTTTAAAGCCATGAACAAAGCTAAATTAATCTTGGCGCTGGATCTGGAAACTTTTGAAAGGGCCCGGCAGGTGATAGACGAACTGGCGGATTCCGTTGATATTTTCAAGGTGGGAAGCCAGATGTTTACCGCCTATGGGCCTTTTGTCACCCGTTATCTGCAATCAAAGGGCAAAAAAGTTTTTCTGGATTTGAAATTTCATGATATCCCCCATACTGTGGCTTGCGCGATCAAGAGCGCTGTTTCCTTGAGTGTCAGCCCCAATCAAGACCTTGATTTTGCGCCGATCTTTATGCTCACCGTACACACGGCCGGGGGCAAGGAAATGCTTGAAGCAGCAGCCCAAGCAGCTAAAACCCAAGCCAAGGAACTGGGCGTGCAACGGCCGTTGATCGTCGGGGTCACGGTACTGACCAGCACCGCCAAAGAGGAGGGCACACAGGAGCTTGTGTTACAGCGCGCCCGTTTGGCCAAAGAAGCAGGGCTGGATGGGGTGGTCGCTTCTGTCGAGGAAGCAGCGTCTATCCGTCGAGAATTAGGCCAAGAATTTTTGATCGTGACGCCGGGCATAAGGCCTGCGGATGCGTCTTTAAATGACCAGAAGCGGGTGGCGACGCCACATGCAGCGATCAAAAATGGCAGTAACTTTTTGGTGGTGGGACGACCGATCCTTCAAGCCTCCTCACCCCGCGCGGCTGCGTTGAAAATTTTAGAGGAGATGCGGTGAGACTCTTTATAAAGAAGCCTATTGCCCAATTGATCGAAGCCGCGGACAGTGGAGAGTTTAGATTAAAACGGTCCCTGAGCGCGCTTAATTTGGTCTCTTTAGGGATAGGCGCCATCATCGGCGCCGGTCTCTTTACGCTGACCGGCAATACAGCAGCAGTCAACGCCGGCCCGGCGGTGGTACTATCCTTTGTAGTAGCGGCTGTCGGCTGTGCCTTTGCAGGTATGTGCTACAGCGAACTGGCTTCCATGATCCCTGTGGCAGGCAGCGCCTATACCTATGCTTACGCGACCATGGGTGAATTCATTGCCTGGATCATCGGCTGGGATCTGGTTTTGGAATATGCGGTCGCTTCAGCGGTAGTTGCCATGAGCTGGTCAGGGTATGTTACTTCTTTTTTGCATGATCTAGGGATCACCATCCCGGCGCAGTTAGCAGCCTGTCCATTTGATATGGTCACCTTGGCGGATGGAAGCCAGGTGCATGGCTTTCTCAATGTCCCGGCCATGGTGATCATTGTGCTCATTTCCCTTTTATTAATGCTGGGCATCAAGGAATCCGCTACTGTCAATGATGTGATCGTGGTCGTCAAATTGATAGTGGTTTTGACCTTTATTATCGTAGGTTTTCATTACATTAAACCAGCCAATTATGTGCCCTTTATTCCACCCAATACCGGTACTTTCGGAGAATTCGGCTTCAGCGGCATCATGCGCGCGGCAGGGATCATCTTTTTTGCATACATCGGGTTTGATACGGTTTCAACCGCGGCCCAGGAAGCGCATCATCCGCAGCGGGACATCCCGCGTGGCATCATCGGATCGTTAATTATCTGCACGATCTTGTATATCCTTTTTTCTTTTGTGCTGACGGGTATGTTGAATTATAAAATGATGCGGGGGGACGCGGCGCCGGTAGCCAGGGCCATTGATCTAACGCCCTATCCCTGGCTGCATGTATTAGTTAAGCTGGGGATCATCGGCGGCTTGACATCGGTCATCCTGGTCATGTTATTGGGTCAGTCGCGTATCTTTTATGCCATGTCCCGCGATGGGCTTTTGCCTAAACTTTTTTCGGACATCCATCCCCAATGGCATACGCCGTGGCGGTCCAATCTGCTCTTTATGGGTTTTGTGGGTTTCTTCGCCGGGGTTTTCCCGATCTCCAAATTAGGGAACATGACCTCCATCGGCACCTTGTTGGCTTTCATCATCGTCTGTGCAGGGGTGATGGTTTTACGCAATACCCATCCCAAGATGCCCCGGCCGTATAGATGCCCATGTTTTCCAGCGTTCCCTATTATGGGCATCATGGTGTGCCTGGCCATGATGACCTCGCTGGACAGCGATACCTGGTGGCGATTGATCATCTGGCTTCTTATTGGGCTGATCATTTACTTTACCTACAGCCGGTTCAACAGTAAACTGTATAAAACTCATAAATAAACATTACTTTGATGGGCGGTTAGCTCAGTTTGGTTAGAGCATCTGACTTACATTCAGAAGGCCGAGGGTTCAATTCCTTCACCGCCCACCAGTTTTTTGCTTTACAAACCATATAACAGATATTAAGATAGCGCTTCAATACGGGGTCGTGGTGTAGCCTGGTTAACACATCAGCTTGTCACGCTGAAGACCGCGGGTTCAACTCCCGTCGACCCCGCCAATATATTTTTCCAACTCAATATTTAAGTCTATGACACCTGGCAACGCCTGCTTGAAAGCGGGGGCGGGGAGTAATGCCGTAAGCATTTTATCAATGCGTCGGTTTTAGGGCTTTTAATGGGAACAATGATGAAAAATAGAATTTATATTGGCCTGTCTCTGGTGGTCTGTGCCACACTGATGTTAGAAATTCTTTTGACGCGTATTTTCAGTGTCACGATGTACTATCATTTTGCATTCTTAGCCGTATCAGTTGCTATGTTTGGGACGACCGTTGGAGCGTTGATCGTTTTTTTGTTTCCCAAGAATTTTCCTCAAGACAAAGTGCAAGATCGAGTGACCCAAAGTGCAGTATTTTTTGTAGTTTTTATGGTCATTAGTTTAATGATCATTCTGCAGATCCCGTCCTCTTTCGATGATATTTTCCGATCCGCCGCATTTTATTTTATTATCGCAACTCCTTTTATATTCAGCGGTATTTGCGTGTGTCTCGTTTTAACAAAAGTTCCAAGGAATATCAGTAAATTATATGCTGCAGACTTAATAGGCGCGGCGCTGGGATGTATAGTTGTCATTTTTGCTATTAAGATTTCCGATGGCCCAACGGCGGTTTTTATTGCGGCTTTATTGGCAAGTCTTGGGGCCATGATGTTCAAAGGCTCCCCCAATATGCGAAATATAACGCTAGGATTAGGGGTGTTATTAACGGTTTTTGTATCGGTGAACATGTTCTTCATTTCTCAGCAAAGGCCGCTATTTTATGTTAAATGGGCCAAGGGCCTACATGAAGGGAAGTCAGTTTACGAGAAATGGAATTCATTTTCACGCATTACAATTTTGGATAGAGGCGATAGGCCGTTCAAAACACTTGCAATTGACTCAGGGGCACGGGCCAATATGATCCAATTTGACGGCAACATTAACAAGGTAGAGTGGATGAAGAACGATATTGCCAATCTGGTGCATTTTATCAGACCCCACTCCAAAGTGTTGGTGATCGGAGTAGGAGGAGGGAAAGACATCCTATCCGCTTTAGTATTTCAGCAGCAATCAGTAGTGGGTGTCGAGATAAATAAGGAGATCATTGCGGCGGTAAATCAAACGTATGGGGATTACACGGGACATTTGGATAAAGATCCGAGGGTTCGTTATGTGAATGATGAGGCACGTAGTTATATTGCCAGGTCCAAAGAAAAGTTTGATATTATTCAGGCCTCATTTATTGACACATGGGCTGCTACCGCAGCTGGGGCTATGGTCATGACAGAAAGTTCCCTATATACTGTCGAGGCCTGGAAAATATTTTTCAGTCACCTTACCTCCCAGGGGATCCTGACCTTTTCGCGGTGGTATTTCGATAAGATGCCTGGAGAGGCGTATCGCTTAACGGCGCTTGCAGGAGCCGCATTGAGACAATCAGGGATCCCGGACCCTCAGGACCACATCGTCTTGGTAAGGAAGGGCAATAAGGCAACACTTTTGCTTAGCAAAGAGGCTTTTTCGGAGACAGATCTCAATGATATCGAATCTGCAACACGGTTACTTCATGGACGGATAATTCAAAGCCCGCGGTTTTCGCTCGATGGGATCTTTAAAGAGGCGGCCGCAGGCGGGAATATGGACCTTTTAGAACCAGGATGTCCGTTGAATATTAAGGCCCCGACCGATGATAAGCCGTTCTTTTTTTATCAACTCCGCTTGCGGGATTTTACTGATCAAGAATTACAGAAATTGGGGGATACGAAAAATTTAAGGGCTGTTGCGGTTTTAGTGACGCTATTGATCACGGTTGCGGTCATGTCGTTGTTGTGTATATTCGTCCCGTTGATCTTAATGACCGATAGAAAGATCCTCAAAGGATCTTTCCGATTCTTTATTTTTTTTATGAGCATCGGTTTAGCGTATATGATCATTGAAATTTCCCAAATGCAGCGGCTGAATATCTTTTTGGGCCACCCGATTTATGGCCTGACGGTGGTGCTTTTCACTCTTCTTTTATCAAGCGGGATGGGGAGTTATTGTACAGAAATGATCTGTGGTCCAGTACTGAGAACGGCCCTCTTTTGGTGTCCTATCATTTTGCTTTTTGTTGTTTTTATTTTTGGG
>CAZFON010000103.1:0-6575 GCA_964520185.1 uncultured Planctomycetales bacterium
AATGACCGTGCGGCCCTGCATCAGCTTATCCAAAGCTTCCTGAACAAATTTTTCAGATTCAGAGTCCAACTGGGAAGTCGCTTCATCCAGGATCAATATAGGAGGGTTCTTTAAAATGGCCCTTGCGATCGTCAGACGTTGTTTCTCCCCTCCTGAAAGCCTGAATCCGCGGTCCCCGACAATCGTATCATAACCTTTAGGCATCTTCTCAATGAACTGGTCCGCAAAAGCCATTTGGGCGACCTGCCGGATCTGGTCCATGGTGACATCAAAGGTGCCGTAAGCAATGTTATTCTTAACTGAATCATTAAAAAGGATCGCCTCCTGAGTTACAATGCCGACCTGGCCGCGCAAAGATTTGAAAGTCGTGTCCTTGACATTCACCCCGTCGAATAAAATACGGCCCTTGTTCACATCATAAAATCGGGGGATCAAATTGACCAGCGTGGATTTTCCTGAGCCGGTAGGCCCTACGATGGCCACCAACTCCCCTTTTTTGATGAGCAAGTCTATGTCCTGCAAAACAATTTCGGAATTGACTTCGTATTGGAAATGTACCCCTTCAAGGCTGATGGCGTCCTTCAATATTTCCAGTTCAGCAGCGTCCTGGCGCTCCACCACCGTGGGCTTGGTGTCCAGCACGTCATAAATGCGCACGTTGGCCGCCAGGGCCTGCTGGATGATGGTTTGCACATTGGCTATGCGCTTGATAGGACGGATCACCTGGAGGATCGAAGCAAAAAAGAGCATGAAGACGCCGAAGGACAAATGCCCTTTTAAGACCTCCCTGCCCATGATCAACACGATGGCCACCCCGCATAAAGAGCCCACTATTTCCGTAATAGGCCCCATGAGGATCAAGTTGCGGATGCTCTTCATGCGTAATTTATAATAATCAAAATTCTGCTGGCGAAAACGTTGGATCTCATATTTTTCCGTCCCAAAAGCCTTAAGGATGCGCACCCCTGAAATCGTTTCCATTAAATGAGAATTTATGTCCGCCATTTTTTCCTGCGTGTTGCGGGCGATCTTGCGCAATTTCTTACTGATCAACATCATGGGCCAGCCGATCAAGGGAAACATCAAAAAGACGATAAGAGTGCCCTTAGTGTTGATGGTAAAAGATATCGCAATAAAAACCAGGATCAAAAACGGCTGTTTGAACAGGTCCGTGATCGCATAAGAAATCGCATTTTCGATGGTCCCCACATCATTGGTGATACGGGAAACCAGTTCGCCCGTGCGTTTGCGGCTGAAATAATCCAGGGAAAGGGTCTGGATGCGCTCAAAAAGGCTGGTACGCACATCACGCATCACGGCCTGGGCAATGTCATTCATGAGATAATCCGACCAGAACAGGACAAACTGCTTGATGCAAAACAGGATCATGAAGCCCAAGGGCACCGCCCAAAACAAGGTGTACACGTCCGTACCGTTGAGCTTATCAACGAGATGGACCAAAAAAGACGGGACTTTATTGGGGAGGATGATGGGTTTATTGGTAAAGATTCGGTCAATGACCGGCAGCATGAAGGACAGCTGCACTCCTTCGAACAGTGAGGAGAGAACGATAAAAATAACGGCCACCCCAAAACGTCCCTGGTGGCCTTTAAGGAACCGTAATAACTTTAGATAATTTTTCATATGAACTCGTAATTTAGCATGGGGTTTGACATTTGTCTATGGCTTTGTTATTGTTTATATCTAATGAAAAAGTTAAATATTGCTTTGATCGGCTGCGGATTTTTGGGACAACGCCATTTAAAGACCCTTCATGGCCTTAAAACCAAGGCCAACATAACTTTCATCTGTGATCATCATATGGAACAGGTACGGGCCTTAAGCCGGCAATACCGCGTGCCTTATACGACGGATTACCGGCAGATCACCGGCATTGATGCCGTCAGCATCTGCACCCCTACCATCTCCCACGCCGAAATCGCCTCTCATTTCTTAAAAAACGGCATCCATACCTTTGTCGAAAAACCCATCACCTACAGCCTGGATGAAGCTAATGATCTCATCAAACTGGCCGAAGAAAACAAGGTCAAACTGCAAGTCGGGCATGTGGAACGATTTAACAGCGCTTTTACCACCATCGAGCCCATTGCCCAGGACCCCCTTTTCATTGAATGCCACAGGCTTAATCTTTTCCCTAACCGTTCGCTGGATATTGGTGTCGTCATGGACCTGATGATCCATGACATTGACATCATCCTGGGTTTGGTAAGGTCTCCTGTCAAAGACATTCAGGCCGTGGGGATCAATGTTTTAACAGACAAAGAAGATATTGCCAATGCCCGCCTGACTTTTGCCAACGGCTGCGTTTGTAATGTCACAGCCAGCCGGATCTCCCCGGAGGTGACCCGGAAAATCCGCATCTTTACCAAAAATGCCTATATCTCTCTGGATTATGCCAAGCAGGAAGCTAACATTTACAGCAAAGACGAGCGCGGGATCCACAAACGCGCTATCCCCATCGAAAAAGAAGAGCCCCTGAAAAAAGAGCTTGAGCATTTTCTTGACTGTGTGCGCGAGGATAAACGGCCCAAAGTCTGCGGCCTTGAGGGACGTGCAGCCCTGAAATTGGCCCTGGAAATCACCCAAAAAATATGGGAACACCGTCAAAGCATATTATGATCATCGCTGGCGAAGCTTCCGGTGATATGCGCGCTGCTGGCTTAGCGCGTGCCTTAAAAGAACTTCGGTCTGATCTGCGCTTGAGCGGCATCGGCGGGGCTTATATGCGCCAAGCCGGTGTCGAATGTTTTACGGACATCACCGAGCTTGCCGTCATCGGCATTGCTGAGGTCATCAAGAATTTTGGCCGTATCAAAAAAGTATTTCATAAGACCTTAAAACAGATCGACAAGGACCCTCCTGATGCCGTTGTCCTCGTTGATTATCCCGGTTTCAACCTGCGCCTGGCCGCTGAAATTAAAAAGCGCGGTCTCAAGGTCATTTACTACATCTCCCCTCAAGTTTGGGCCTGGAGGGAAAACAGGGTCTCTAAGATCAAAAAACTGGTCGACCGCATGATCGTATTATTCCCCTTTGAAAAAGATATTTACGCTAAATACGGGATGGCGGTTGATTATGTGGGGCATCCCCTGATAGATGAGATCTCCATTCAAAAGGATCAAACAGAACTTTTAAAAAGCCTTGGTCTCTCTTCCAGCAAGACTACCATAGGCCTGATGCCCGGCTCACGGATAAAGGAAGTCGAACGCCATCTTCCCTGCATGCTGGAGGCAGCCCAAAAACTCTTCGAGCTAAACAGGGAGCGTCAATTTATTTTGCTCAGGGCCTCCTGTATCCCTTTGAAACTCATCCAGGATAAATTGTTTAGCTACAAACATCTTTCCTTAAAGATTTATGACGGCCCCACCTACGACGGCATCAATGCCATGGATGCAGCCATGGTGGCTTCAGGCACCGCCACCTTGGAATGCGCGTTGCTTAAAAAACCAATGGTCATCATTTATAAAACTTCATGGCTGACCTATTTTTTAGCCAAATCCCTCATCAAGATCCCTTATATCGGGCTGGTTAATATCGTTGCTGGGAAAAATATAGCGGAAGAACTGATACAGGACAATGCCAAGGCCATGAATATAACCCGCGCCGTGGAATCTGCTTTACACGATCCCCGGATCATTGATGAACTTAGCCGCGTAAGGTCCTCTCTGGGCGTAGGCGGGGCCAGCCTCCGCGCAGCACGGGTCGTTTTAGAAATGATTTAAAAAAAGGTGACAGGTACATTTTTCTAGAAAAATGTACCTGTCACCTTTTTTTGTCACCTTTTTTAATTATCTAAAAAATCTCTCGAGATAAACGATCAGATCTTGTGTTTCCGCCAGATGGGTGCGCATTTTTTCAGGATCAACAATAGCGCCGGCAAAACAAGCCAGATCAGCCTGCTCCAGAATAGCTTTGAGCTCGGCGATCCGTGCCTCATGGCATTCAGCTGCCTTGAGACGGCTTAAAATTTCATCCATATTCAGGGCTGCCGAGGAATGATGCCATTTATTGGCCAGATAGTCGCGCAATATCTTTGATATCAAGGCATAAAAATCTTTCGTTTGTCCTTTGGATATAAGCTCCCCTGCCGGGATCAAGGCCCGTTTGGCCTGACTAACAGCCTTTAGCCTGCGGGCAAATGCGGGGTCATTCTTAAGCCTTTCCTGAAAGCGCCGCCATACTATTAGAGAAACCCAGGCTGCCAAAACCAATCCAGAACCTATCCAAAAAATAACTGACCTGAAAATTCTCCCTGCGCATTGAAATATCTTGTGAAAAACCTTGCCCCAGGAAAATGAATTGCCGTTAACGCCGCCGGCAGGATTCAAATTGGAGAACCCCACCGCCTTAAACTCCTGCTCAGGGCTTGAAGCCGCCACTTGGATGGGAAAGGGCCCCTGAACGATCGTTTTATAATCTTTGGCTTGGATGTCAAAATAAGAAAAACGCAAAGCCGGCACTTCTTTGACATCCACGGACATCGGGATGATCACCTCTTCCGCCGTCTTTTCATTGCCTAGATCTTTGATCTGAGGCGAATAGGTCTTAAAACCCGCGGCCTGAAAAACAGGTATTTGAAAATTTTTAAAATTACCTTTGCCCGTAATATCCATTTTCAAAGTGATGGGGTCCCCTGCCTTGACCTGTACCGGGGACACAGCAACTTTAAAATCAAACTGTCCGATGGCACCTGAAAAATCATTTGGACGACTCTCCT
This sequence comes from uncultured Planctomycetales bacterium, assembly GCA_964520185.1. Lineage (GTDB taxonomy): Bacteria > Omnitrophota > Gorgyraeia > Zapsychrales > Fredricksoniimonadaceae > JABDGZ01. Next base: position 4,739 of record CAZFON010000103.1, read on the forward strand.
GTGGTAACGGCAAGACATGCAACACCACCGGCTCAGAAGTCAAGACGATTGGACGGCTGGCGTAAGAATCAAAGAAGGAATTAAAAACATCCGTCCCCAAAAAACCACTATTCGAACCAAAAGGATTGTTTGAGCCTGTTTTATAAAGAAGATTGGCTGAAAGCTGCACAGGTCCAAGAGTGACCTCACCCAGCCGATTGGGGTAAATATTAGTCTTAAACTCCACGGTATCGTACCTGGAGCCGTTAAATATCCCCGAGCTCTGTTGCGGTTTATCAAAGGCATCTGTCTGAAAACCCTGTTTCTCGAACTGGGGATATTGTATGTCCCTGACAGGCACATCATTGACCAACAGTTTGATGGTCAAAGGCACCTTTTCATTCAAATAAACTTCTTTTTTATCGACATGGGCTGCCAGGAAAATTTTATCTTTAAGACTCTCCAGGCTGGGCGCCTGATTTTGACTGGACACCTGGCCGGAAGGCTGCTGTACATTGGAGGAACTTGAGACAACCTCTACCACGATAGGTTGAGTGGCGTATGTATGTCCGGCAATGGTAGCACTGATGGCAGGGATCTCAAATTTACCAACCTTATTGGGAAACAGATTATAAATAAAGGAACGTGATGTATGCGATTCCGACTTGCCGTTGACAAAAACATAGGAACTACTGTCGGAGGGGCCTAAATATTTGGCTGTAAACCCGTCGATCACCGGCAGGCTGACAGGGTCAAGATTATCATTGGCGCCGGTAACAGTCAGGGTCAGCTGTAAGACCTCATCAAGGGGCACCTGGGAAGAACTGACGGCCGCCTCAAAAGTCACCGCATCTGCCCATGCAACAACACAGAGAGCCATTAACATCAATAAACTCGCAATAAACTTTTTCATATCACCAATCCTTCAACACCTGCCTTGTATCAATTTTCTTAGGCATATAATTCAGCAGCTTCTTGGGCTCTTCGTTCTCTTGATATTCTCTTAACGAGTCCTCGGCCTGTTGACGATCCAACCGCTTCTGACTTTCCTGGCTTCCCTCATTCTCTTTCTGTTCTTGCTTCTTTTGTTGCTCCTCTTTATTTTGCTGCTGTTGCTCTTGATTCTGTTGCTGCTGATCCTGTTTGTTCTGTTGGCTTTGCTGATTCTGTTGGTTCTGTTGCTTTTGCTGCTGATTTTGTTGATTTTGATTCTGTTGCTGTTTTTGATTTTGTTGCTGCTTTTGATTCTGTTGTTTCTGTTGCTGCTGTTGCTTTTTTTTCTTTAAGCGCTCGATCTCTTTTTTAACAATATCTTCATTAATTGAAACGTCCTCATCTTTAGGAGTAATGGCCAGTGCCTGGTCATAATGCCCTAAAGCCTCCTGGAGGGACTTAATGGCCTGGTCAACATTCGTATTTTCCTTTTGCAGGCCTGACTTGTAAAGCACATTGCCCAAATTATACTCTGCCCTGGGCTTTATTTTATCACTCTTGTCCTGAGCCGCCTGCTGCAAATATTCCGATGCCTTCTGATAATCGCCTTTCTTATACAACGCCGTTCCCAAATCATATTTCACGACAGGCGATTGCGCATCTTCTCCCAACGCCTTTTGATACAGGTCAAGCGAGTCATCAAATTTCCCCTGCTTGTATAAACCATTGGCCTTATTCACATCGCCAGCCACAGAAGCGAAGGCGATAGAAGGCATAATTAATAAAAAAGGTGACAAGAAAAAAGGTGACAGGTACATTTTTCTTATAAAATTTACTAGAAAAATGTACCTGTCACCTTTTTTCTTGTCACGTTTTTTCCAAAGCCTATTACATGCCTTATACATAACCCTTCCTTCGTCTTAGA
>CAZFON010000104.1:0-4029 GCA_964520185.1 uncultured Planctomycetales bacterium
GCCGTCACGGTCAGCGCCCACCCATGAGCCAAAATGAATGAAAGGATCTACCGTCTCTTGATCGTCAAAGCCCAGCCTATTAAATTCCCGGTAAATCTTGTCATGAATATTGGCCAAGAGACTGATGATGGTGCGTTCAAAATAATAAAGGGTCTGGTCCACTTCATCAAGGACCTCTACTTTTCGATTGCGCAGCTCGGAGGTCTGCCAGAGGATTTCGACGGTCTCCTTAATGCGTTTGGAAGTGGCTTCTGACTCTGTCAGCGTCAAATCCTGCCTGCCCAGCTGGATCAATTGAGCGGAAATAAAGAACAGATGGTCCAGCACGGTGCGGCGCTTGGCTTCGGTGGGATGGGCCGTCAATACCGGGCTAATATCGCACTGGCCCAGAAAATCCAGGATATCCTGGGGGGTGTAGCCTTCATCGATCAAGTCCTTGAATAATTTCTTGAGGGACATCTCCTGAAAAATTTCCGGCGAGCGCTCATAATCCCTCAAACGGCGGATACGCTGGACTTCTTCGGCAATATTGACCATCTGGAAATAAATGGTAAAAGCGCGGGCGACCTTATAAGCCTCACCCAAAGAAAGAGAAGCGATCAGCTTTTTCTGGGATTCCACCAGCAAAGGATTATGGTTGGCACGGATCTCCTGGGCCAGGGTGCGGATCTCTTCGATCTTAAGAAGAAGCTCCTCCCCCTCCTGCTCGCGGATGACCTCAGTCAAAAGACCGGTCAAAAAGCGGATATCGTGGCGTAATTGATTTTGCGAAGGAGCAAAGGGAACGAGTTCTTCTTTGAACATATCACAGGCCGCGCAGCGAGCGGTGCCCCTTACTGGCAATGGCCTCAACAGAGGCCTGCACCTTTTTCTCTAAAGTTACTTTATAGGCCTTTAATTTGGCGGCCACATCCTTGTCATAGGTGCCGATGATCTGGGCAGCCAGGATACCGGCGTTCTTGGCGCCATTGATGGCCACCGTTGCCACCGGCACGCCTTCAGGCATCTGGACAATGGAATACAGGGAATCAATGCCTTCAATGGAGTTGGACGATTTGATGGGCACGCCGATGACCGGCAGCGTGGTCAAAGCCGCCACTACCCCGGGCAAATGGGCTGCTCCGCCGGCGCCGGCGATAACCACCTTGACGCCGCGGGAGGCGACCTTGGAGCCGAAATCAAAGACCATTTTCGGTGCGCGGTGTGCGGAAACCGCCATCACTTCATTGGGGATGCCGAACTCATCCAGGATGTCGGCGGCAAGGCCCATGATGTTCAGATCAGATTGACTGCCCATGATGATCGAAACCAGCGGTTTTCCCATGTCTAAAGCCTCCTTAAAATTAATTCAAAAACACATCAATACGGTCAACTGCCGCCTGGCGCACATCTGCGGCATAAGCGCCTTTCAAGACGCCCCCTTCAACGTTCACCTTCTTACCCCGGGGATAGGTCAAGATGATCTTTTGCGCCCTGACCCCCTGTGCCCCAAAAGTATCTTTTAATTTAGGATTGTGATAAACAACCGTTATTTTAGCAAATAGCTTAAAAGCATAGGTCCTGGCTGGAAAGCCATCTTGAATTCTATTAGTAAAAAGCCATGATGGCAATAGGGGTTCGAACTTTAATGTCAGGGCGCCTTGGGCCACTGCTTCAAAAGGTTTAAGGCCCATATTCATGACGAGCCATATGTGCAAGAATTCAGCCGTACTTCCCGAAAGGCGCGCCACAAAACCCTGGCCATGTAAATTCTTGTCTTCATGCGCCGAAGAAGCAATAAAGGAAGAATTCTGCAATATGCTGCGGCCATACCTGGCCGGGTCCAGAAATGGGACCATGACCGAACGGACTTCCCCAAAGAATTCCTTTTCCAATCCATGTCTCAGAAGTTCCAACAAATACTTGTATTCCATGTGCAGCCATACAGATTCGTTCTCCAGCCAGCCTGAAGGGAAAACGCGGGTACGGCCGATCTCAAAAGATTCCTTGGATAAACTGGCATTGAGCTTATACATGCCGAGTTCTTGATCATAAAGTTTACTGGTTTTAAGCAACCTGAACAAACTTGCAGCTTCACCATTAGGCCTAAGGCTGCGCATCGCATGCACAAAACCTTCCAAGAATAAAGGCAGGTCATGGCGCTTGAAAGATTTTGGCCGCACATGCTGGCCATGATGGGATTTATCCAACAGATCAAATTCGGTCACTTCATGGTAATAATAAGTGGCAAAAAGGCCATTAGGATATCTGGCTTTAAGAATGCCCGTATCGCATCTTTCAATAACACCGTTGAGGAACTTCTTGATATCAGCCAGGGATAAAGGTTTTTCATTACCCTTGATGCCGTAACGGACGTTCTGGCGGAAATGTTCTTTAATATCATTGGCCTTTTGCCAAAATTTGAGAGCATCAGCCTCGGTGGACAATACGTGCAAAAGCCCCTGGACAAAATCCGCCAGTTCTTCGAAGGCCATCACAAGATCCTGATCACCCAACCTTAATTCCTCGATGGCTTCTTTGACAAAAACAGCAAAACGTTTGACCTCAAAAGTCTCGGAGATCGAAGAACCAAACAAACCAGGCAGGCCGTTAAGCGAATCATACCAGTTAGGCTTGTTGGCTTCCATCTCGATACCGATGCCGCTGGGATCAAGGCTTGCGACTTTATTAGCCAAAAGACAGACCATCTTGACCAGTAAATTCGTCGTATAGACCTCGCCGTGCCCTCCTGCTCCCCGTAATTTATAACCTTTGGCCTTTGCCTGAGTGTCTTTGTCCCCTTCGGCCAGGGAATGGAATTGCCTTACCCCTGACGGGGTCAACACATAACGGCTTTCACGCGGCAGGACATATGAATCATTCAAAAAGAAATGGAATTCCTTTTTGTCCCAAAGAATACTTTTAAGTTTTTCAGGATAAAGCTTTAAAAAGCTTTCCAACAGATCCAGGTTATAGGTCCAATGGTCTGTCCAGAAACCCTCTCCAGGGTCAGCTGATTCATGCTTGTCACCTAAGGCAAGGGCTCTGGTCAGAAATTTATCAGCCTTGGCCCTGATCGGGACTTCACGGATGATGAGCTTATGGAGCTCTCCGGGCATAAAGCCTTTTTTAAGCATAGCCTCGAGCTTAACAGCTCCTTGGACAACGCCGAATTCTTTTAAGAGGCCTTTGATCGAAACTTCATCCTTGACGATGAAAATGGCCCCTTTAACAACCAGAGGATTGTAGCCGTCGGCCTGGACCAAATTAAAGAAATTAATGATACTGCTCTCTCCTACGTCCTTGTTAAACCAAATATCATTCCGGCGGTTCTGGTTGACGTCCCGGTAATTGCCGTTTCCCTGGGAAAGATAGGTTGGGGATAAGGTAAAGAAATTATAATCCCGTTCCAGATCCCCGTGCTTGCGGCTATAGACATTAAATGAAACGTTTCCATGGGCCGTGGGTAACGATATCGGCAGCCCCCCGCGCAAAACGTTATCCAAAAAAGTCTGGCCGCAATATTGGTTAAATTCAGGAGAAGCGCTATGGGTAAAACAGTAATCCTTGATTTCATCGATGACCCTGCGGTTAAGCGCGCTTTTCCCTTCAATGAATCCCCTTACCCTGGATTTTTTGACCACCTTCTTTAATTCAGCCAGATCATGGGCAAAACCGGCCATGGACACAAAACGATGGGCCTTACCTTGCCCCAAACTAAAACGGCAAAAGCTCATGGCTGATGGTGTGCGGTTAGTGGTTTCTTGATGCGCAGGCAGGGAGAAATTTTTCTGCTGCAAGAAATCCTCAGGCACCAGAAGATCGCTGGCATGGCCAAAAACACAAGCCGGATCGACGATCATGTCAAACAGCTTGCCGGAAGCCGAATCAAAAGCAAAATAAAAATTCCCTTCCTTGATCGGCGTCACCTGGGGAGTATCTGCCACCTCCACCCTTAGCTGGTAAAACGGCGCCTTGTTCTCTACACCGTGCACCGTCATCCAGGCCTCCACCGTCCGGCTCATGTTATTATTGAGCCACTCATTTAAA
>CAZFON010000104.1:4039-6557 GCA_964520185.1 uncultured Planctomycetales bacterium
GGCTGATGACAGGCAGGCCGTCCACGCATTGGATATCTAATTTCTTGCGCCCTGTATTCTCGACAGTCACGCGGCGCACCAGACCGGCAAAAGGCTCTTGTGGCATGGTAAAATAATTAACAGAGATCTTCAGACCCAGCGCCGTATTTATTTCTTCAATGGTCAGGTCATGACTGGTGATCAACATGCGCTGGCGGACCTTATAACCATTCTCCTTAAGACTATTGGCAAAAGGCTCATAAAATTTCAAGCTTTTACCATCACTAACTTTTAAGAAAGTCCTGAAACCAATTGTTGAGGTTTGGCGATAGGCTTTATTGGCCGGCTGGAATTCCAGGATAGCCTTGTCTTTTGATTCAATACCAAAGGAGCTTACGGCCTGGCCGCGGTTCACGAAAAAGGCCCACATGGGGATACCGTATAAGCCTGCTACTCCAGGGAAGAAATCCGCAAATAACTTCGCATGCTGATAATCTTCGATGACGAATGCACCGTTGGTATCCAAATAATACTGTTTACTGGTTCCTGACATAAACACCTAATCGCCCTCTGCGATGGGATGGCTTAAGTTTAACGCGCCGCCGTCCCTGGGATGGCGGAATAAATTATAGTAACCCGACAATTTAAACCACATGATCAACCCGGAATACCGGTCATCGGTATTGTTCATATGAATGCGTTTGAACGCATACAAATCCAAATTAAACCTGTCCTTGCCGCGGTTGGTGGTTACAGCGCCCTTGTACCCTGCTTCCTTGACAAGGCCTTCGAGGTCCCTGGTAAATCCACCGGTAGGATATGAAAAATAATCCACCTGATGGCCCAAATGCTCTTCAATGATCTTCTTGCTGCCGGCTATCTCATCCCAGGCATGATCCAAATCCAAACTGGGTAAATAAGCATGATGCCGCGTATGGGCTCCGGCTGTGATATTGTACTTTTCCATTTCCTTGACTTCATCCCACGTCAAACAACCAAACTTGCCCATCCAGTCCGACACCAGGAATTCCGTGGCCGGGAACCCATGCAATTTAAGGACAGGGAAGGCATACTTATAATTGTCTTCATTGCCATCGTCAAACTGAATGACGACCGTATTACGATTGAACAATTGTCCTTTAAGGATGCCCTGCACCAGGTCATCAAAGCTGATCACCTGAAAACCATGCCGCTGGATAAAATCCATCTGATACTCGAACGATCTTTCGCTGACGGTATTTAGACGCCATTTCCCCGAAGGGATACCGACATGGTGATAGGTCAATATAGGAACAACGTAGCGGTCTCTTAACCAAAAGGTGAAACCAATGGCCGAAATAACAATGAACGCCAGGACTATCAGAAAAATATTCTTAAAAGGACGCATACCTGCTTACATTCTGGATAATCGTTCCTTAACCAGCGCACTGACCGTTTGATTGTCCGCCTGGCCGGCCGTGCGGGCTAAAACATCTTTCATGACCCTGCCCATGTCCTTGATGGAAGCGGCTCCGCTTGCCGCGACCACTTCTTCGACAATGCTTTTTAATTGCTCTACCGGCATTTCAACGGGAAGATATGTTTTCAAAATGGCCAATTCCTTTTCTTCTTTTTCCACCAGGTCCATCCGGCCGCCTGCCTTGAATTGGCTGATGGAGTCCATACGTTGCTTGGCCAGTTTCTTAATAACACTGATGACATCAATGTCTGCAACAAGCTCCAGCTTCTTATCGACCTTGACATTCTTTATTTGTGCACGCAAAAAACTCAACACGGACGAAGTAAACGGATCCCTGGCCTTCATGGCTGTCACATAATCCTGATTGATCTTGTCTTCCAACGGCATAACGGCTCCTCTTCTTTTAACTTTAAATTCCCATTATATTAACGATTTTATGACGGGATTTCAACCCTTTTACAATCTCAATAGCAGACTTTTTAAGGTCAAAATGCCCTGCCAGAAAATCCACCAAAGCTTCATTGGCCCTGTTTTCTAAGGGCGGCGCGGTCAAATAAACCTTGATCATGCCGTTTTCTTCTTTCCACTGGTTCTTTTTGGCACCAGGAATGACCTTGATAGCTATCTTCATTAGCTTAAAAAAACAAAGGGGACACTTTAATGTGTCCCCTTATTATAAAATATAATGGGTGCCTGTCAGTATTGCCTATTGAACAAGCTTGACATCAATGGCAAAGGTCCTCTTGGTGCCATCGGGGTTTTGCACCAGTCCATCATGCACCATGAAACCGCTGTTGCCATTCATAACCGCTAAACGGTCCTTTTCCTTCTGGGCCGCGATCTTGGCTCTATACGCTTCCTGGTTCAAATAACGGATACGGTTCTTGACCGCCCTGATCTTGTTTTGGAATAACTTGATCAAAGACCGGCCTTGGTCCGTATCGGAAAACTCGGCCTGATAAGCGCGCAACTGGTCTTTCAAATCTTCTAACTGAAGGCTTACCAGGGAATCTTTGTCTTTCAATGATTTGATCTTGGTCTGCAACTGACTGATGCTTGCAACCCCTTCCAGATCGGAAG
>CAZFON010000105.1:0-6472 GCA_964520185.1 uncultured Planctomycetales bacterium
TAAATTTGACGAGATCGTGGAATTTTCAGGGGTTAAAGAATTTATCGATACCCCTGTGAAGCGTTATTCTTCAGGCATGTATTCGCGTTTGGGGTTTTCAGTCGCGGCGCACATGCAGCCCGATATCCTTCTGGTTGATGAGGTCCTTTCAGTGGGTGACATCGCATTTCAGGCCAAATGTGCTCAAAAAATACGGGAACTTCTTACTTCAGGCGTAACCATCGTGCTGGTCTCACATCAACTCGATATGATCCAAAGCCTTTGTAAAAGGGTCATTCTTTTACAAAACGGACAGATAATAAAAGATGGGGGCGTTAATGAAGTGATCCCTCACTATCAGAATATCATTTCTCAGAAGAGGGAAGATGAATTAAGAAGCAAAATAAAGGCCTTGGAGGGGCAACAAGTGAAGGTTGACACTTCTTCTTTAGTGGACATTGTTCAAGTGTCTCTTAAGGAAACATACGGGCTGGTGGAACATGTCGATATCGCCCTGGAATACGATGCCAAGGAGAGAATCGAAAGTCCGATCTTTAGTTTTGAGGTGGTCCGTGCCGATGGTGTAGTCTGTTGCTCAAGCCGGACGGATAGGATGGGCATTAAAGTACCCTCAATAAAGGGAAAGGGAAAGGTGCGGCTGGACCTCGGCAAAAATTTATTGGCTCCGGGGATATATATGGCCAAATTTTCCATCTGGGATAAAGAGATGATCCATCCGTATGTCATGCGCACCAAGGATGTGATCCGGATAGAAATAGATGGTCAGAACAAGATCTCGGATGCTGTATTCCTGCCAGATATTACTTGGGAGTTTTAATGCGTATAGAAAATTTAAAATATATTAATAGCGGCTCTCAACATGGTGTTACAGCTTCAATTTCTTGGGAAGAAAATGATAGACCTGTGTTTACAATGTATTTTTATACTGAAAAAGAAGAACAAATTAGTCTTAATCCGGATGCGTTCTTAACGGCTTGCTATATTCCCGCTATGTATTTAGGGGAAAAGCGTATTAAGGTAGATGGGCTGTTGGATTCTGAATTAAAAAGAGGCACAAACCTCAATATGAATATGTTTCAAAAATGGTATGGACGAAAATATAAAACTCTTTCCATAGAAGAGAATAAATCTGTTTTTGAATATAAAAAGAATGTTTCAAATGCAGGTCTTTTTTTTTCGGGAGGGGTGGATTCAATATATTCATTATTATTGAATAGAAAAAAGTACAAAAATACGCATCCTTTATTTATTAACGATTGTTTTATAGTTCATGGTTTTGACATTTATGAACAGGACGGGAATGATGACCATAGGTTTTATTTTGATAGGGCAGTTAAAAGCGCTAAAAAAATAACGGAAGATGTTGGAGCTAAATTAATTCCTGTTTTTACTAATGTAAGACAGCTTTTTTTTGATTATAGTTCATTTTGGCCAAGATGGTTTCATGGAGCGGCTCTTGCATCTGTTGGGCATTGTTTTGCTTCGAGAATAAATTCTATATTTATCGCATCATCTTTTACTCCTTCAATGCTTGTTCCCTATGGCTCGCATCCTCTACTTGATCTTAACTTTAGTAGTTCGCATTTGAAGGTCATTCATGATGATTTAAGTGCGACTATAGATAAATTACGCCTTATTAGTGAATCGGAAGTAAGTTTTCAGAATATCCGAACTTGTTATCAAAATAATGAAAAATTCCTTAACTGCTGTCATTGCGAGAAGTGTATAAGAATTATGCTAACATTAATGGCTTTAGGTGTTTTAGATAGGAACCATGCTTTTCCGCTTCACGAAATTTCAAGTTCATCGTTAATTAGTGCCATGAGAGAACATAGCGAAGAGCGCCATTTTAAAGGTCTTTATCTTGAATTGGTGCCTTTTTTAAGGAATCGTGGTCATCAAGATCTAGTTAATGTGATTTTAAATGAGAATAGATTGAAATCTAAAATTCGACGCTTTGATGAGTGTTATTTCCAAGGTAAATTAAAGAGTTTATTGCCTTGTTAAATTAATTGGTCTCTAGGATAGAATGATCGCCTTTTTAAAATACATTTAAGATATGAAAACTCCGATTGTTTCTAAAAATGTTTTTGAAGTGATAAGCCGTTTCCGGTCTTCCCCGTTCATAGTGGTAGAGCCAGGAGGGAATTATGGAGATTATTTAATTTATCAGGGCACCTATAAACTTTTTAAGTTGGCAGGCATCAGTTACAAAAAAGTAAATTTTGAAGAATTCATGAGATTAGAGATCAAGCCGAATGAAATTATTTATATAAATGGCGGGGGAGGGCTCAATGATTGGTGGGGCGAATGGGCCGTCAATACGTTTATAAAAGCCGTTAGGTCTAAATCATTTGCTGTTATTGTTGGGCCTTCATCCGTTGTCAATGATCCGGATTACTTAAACAGGAAATTGTTCAAAGATGCCTCGGCGGCTAACAAGAAGGTTTTTTTATTTTGCAGAGAAAATTATTCATCTATGATCTTAAAGAATATTATTCCAGGAAAATTTGAACTATTGACCGACCATGATGCGGCTTTGAATTTAGACCATGAGGATGTTCTTAAAACAGTTTCTCGTGGTTATTATACCCTTTACGCGATCCGTGATGATAAAGAGCGGCATGAAGCGATCAAGAAATGCCTCCCATTTGCTTTGTGGTTGGATCCAATCCCTCACGCCAAAAGTATGGAAGAATGGGTCAGCCTCCATACTTATGCCAAAAAGATCTTCACAAACAGACTGCATTCATCTATCCTTGGTTCTATTTTAAATAAACCTACAGTGCTTTTATCTAATAATTACCATAAGAACAGGGCAGTTTGGGAATATTCCCTTAAACAAAGAAATGTCATTTGGAAAGACAGCTTAGAGTCTCCTGTGCTTTCGCTATTGATGAAATCCGGGCTTTATAAAAGGATGGTCAATTCCTATAAAATCGACAAGTTCACTAAGCGGATATGTCTCCATGAATGATCAACCATTAATCAGTGTCATTATCCCGGTTTTTAATGGTGCCCAATACATTAAAAGGGCTGTGGATAGCATACAGGCCCAGACATTTCATGATCTGGAAATGATCGTAGTGGATGATGGTTCTGTTGATGATACAAGAATCATTATAGAGCCCATGATCAAGGATGGGGTGGTCCGGTATATTTACCAGGAGAATAAAGGCCTGGCAGCTGCCCGCAATACAGGTATACGCAATGCCAGAGGTAAATTCCTGAAATTCCTGGATTGTGACGATATTCTTTATCCCCGGCAGTTGGAAATGCAGATCGATCATTTGGAAAACAGGCCGGATGATGTTTTGTCAGTCACGGATTATGAACTGGAATTTGAGAGTGGCGGCAAGAAGCCCAATAAAATACGTTTAGGCAAAAATAGCCAGTTGGCCCGATTTATTGAGGCCAATCCCTGTCCGGTACATACTGTTTTGGTCCAACGAAGCATGGTTGAACGGATGCAAGGGTTTGATGAGGATTTACATTCGCATGAAGATACAGACCTTTGGTTAAGGATATTGCTGAAGGGGGGCGTTTTCGAGAAAATCGATTACATTGGGTGCTGTTACCGTATTCTTCATAACAGCAAATCATCTAATACTGCAAGCATGTTCGTGCAGCGTTGTAAACTTTTTGAGAAATTAAACCGTAATTTTTCGGATAAATTAAACGACGTGTCACCCGAAGTTCGTGATCAACTCCTATCGTCCAACATCAGGCTCATTCATCTATGTTTTATCCATAAGGGCAATGTTGCTTTTTGTTTGCAGGAAACTTTGAAAACAAGCGGTATGATCTATGGCATGAGGGCCAACATGTTAAGGAAGTTTTTATTCAAAATGATCGGTATTAAGAATGTTATTTTCTTGAATTACATGAAACATTCCCGGATGAGCCAGGCATATCATTCAAATCTTATCAATATGGATAGTTCCTGGCGGGATGAAAAAAGTTATGCATAAACATATCGTTTTCTTAAGAAATCCTGAGGAACCGCCAGCATGGGGTGGTCTGGAAAAATTAATGCTAGACTGGTTTAAACGCATTGATTATAACGGATGCACGGTGACCCTGGCTGTTTCATCACATTGGGTAAGATCATTTGAGCAAAAATTAAAAGATGAAAAGATCCCGGTAAATGTCATTGCTTTGCCTTATGGACATAAGCAGGGAAAAGTTTTGACCAGGTTCTTCAAGCTATTCTTCTTTTTGCATGCCTTGAGACCATCTTCAATAATTTTTATTGAGGGTTGGTTATATTCTTTTAATTTTGCCGAGGTCCTGGCTGGATCTTTGGCATCCGGGGGAAGGGTCTATATGCATGAGAATTTGGGGCCACCGATGCCTTCTCCCAAATCCAGTAAAAGACATTTCGGTATTTTAAAGGGCATGGGGATCTGGTGGCATATACAGATATATTTAGTCAAGTTTCGCGCTTTGATCTCTAAAAATGTTTTGGTGGTAAGCAAAGAGATAAAAGAAAAATTGATCACCTGGTGGTGCTACCCCGCTTCAAAGGTCCTGATCAAATATCATGGGATCAATTTGGAAAATTATCATTCATGCTTGGGAACCCGTAAGAAAATGCGCGAAAGCTTGAATATACCTCAGGATGAAATTGTGATCGTAGCCGCTTCCAGATTATCAAAGGAAAAATGTGTTGATAGGGCCCTCCATGCATTTGAAGCCCTGTCCAGCAGAAGGCCAGGCATGTCTTTGATGATCCTTGGAGACGGGGTTTTAAAGGAAAATTTAATGGCTTTGACCATGAATATGTCCAGTGCGGCAAAGATACGTTTTATGGGCCATGTTGATAATGTTGAAGATTATTTTAAAATGAGCGATATTTACATCCTTTCAAGTGATAATGAGGGTTTTGGGATCGCCTTGGTTGAGGCCATGGCCACAGGTTTGATATGTGTTGCTACCAAAAGTCCTGGACCCAATGAGATCATCCAGGATGGTATAAACGGATTTTTGGTTGCGAAGAGTGTAGAAGGCGTATTGGATGGGATCCAACAAGCATTGGCCCTTTCCGAGGATAGAAAAACACAAATGAGCCAAGAAGCGATCCATTTCGTTTCTGAAAATTTTGAGATCAATCAACGAATAAGGGATGTTTTTAGCGTCCTGGGAATTAAAGGGCTGGAAGCTGTATGATCAATGCATTTAAGAAAGCCTGTCCATGGTGGGTGAAAATACCTGTGGCCCGTCTCAGCCGTACGGGAATTATTTTAATGTATCACCGGGTTTCTGAATTAAGACCTAATCATTTTTGTTTAAACGTCAGCCCTAAAAATTTTAATGACCATATGCGTATCATTAAAAAGTATGCCAAGCCACTTTTAATGCGTCAAATAGGGGAGAATTTGAAGAATTTAGATCTAATGCATGATCAAATTGCCGTGACATTTGATGATGGTTTTGTCGACAATTTCCATCAGGCTAAGCCAATTCTTGAAAAGCACGAAGTACCGGCCACTTTTTATATTTCTTCCCATGCAATGGAATACAGGGAAGAGTTCTGGTGGGACAAGTTGTCAAGGTTATTTAATGCATCATCCCGGTTCCCAGAGATCTTTGAGATGTCCATTAACAATACTTTGTGTCGCTGGCATATTGATGAAAATAGTTTGGCAAAAGAGTCATGTTTTTTGCCTCCACCGGATAGCGTCTTATCCAGAACGCAATTTTTATTTGCGATCTGGCGCTTAATTAGACCGTTATCTTATGAGCAGCAAAATGTAGAGATCGATCGTATTCTTACCTGGAGCGGCCAAACGTTAGGCCAGCCTGTTTATTTACCGATGACTTTAGATGAGCTTAAACAAATGGCTGGTTCGAGGCTGGTTGAAATAGGGGCTCATACGGTCCATCATCCTTTATTATTAGCTTGGGGGATCAAGGAGCAGGAGGAAGAAATTTCCATTGGAAGACAGAAGCTTGAACATTGGATCAATAAAAAGGTCACGAGTTTTGCCTATCCTTTTGGAGAATATTCGCATGACACGCTGGACATTGTTGAACGCCTGGGGTTTCAGAATGCCTGTACTGTCACCGAAAGGGCGATATCTCGTAATATGAACCCTTTTTTACTGCCGCGTTTCATGGTCTTTGATTGGGATGGGGACGAATTTGAAAAAAATTTACGTTATTGGCTAACTCGCAAAGATTGAGGCCTTGGTATGCGTTTTATAAAGAAAGTTATAATTAATATCCTGTATTTCCCAATACTTAGCATCGTTTATCTGCGGTATCAGGTTTCCAGATTACAATGCAAGTCGCTGGGTTTGGTCTTGGAAGAGTTCTTTCATGAAGACCTACGCGGTTTCGGCGGTTACGCCATGACCGCTAAGAACATTTCCGATTATTACAACGCCCGTCCTGATCCAGCTTTGAAGATCAATATACTTCTTGCCTCTAAGCTTCCTTCAAGACATCTGTAAGCTTCTTGATGGTCTCG
>CAZFON010000106.1:0-6330 GCA_964520185.1 uncultured Planctomycetales bacterium
CCCATACTGCTATTGTTAACAGGGATTGCATAGTTTGTGGCCAGGTTGACCTTATTATAAGCTGCTTTAGGCGGAGGATAATAGGTTGTCAGGGTAGTGCTTCCTGCCCACGCCCAGGAGCTGAGCATAAAGAACGCGAAGAATAAAATGACAGGTTTTTTCATGGTTACGTGGCCGGAGGATTGGTGATGGTGGCATTGGCACTACAGCAAACAGAAGATTGTGTATGATAATAAAGTCCGCTTAAGGAGTCATAATAGGTTGTCATGACGTCTTCATCGGAGATTGAATTTACTATTGTCCATGTATACCCTCGAGGGCATCCGTTAAGAGAGCAATAGAGGGTACGTGAGGCCGGATTTTGAGTATTATCCGTCCACGAGCAAAACCGGTTGAAACAGGACTCAGGATATTTGACCTTAACTGCGCTGCAGGAGACGATCGAGCCGGTGGTGGTACAGGCGCACATTTGTAAAGAATTGGTGGTAGGATCCATATACAGGAGGCCGACATTCCCGGAGCTGCAACTAGGTGCGGCTGTGAGGCTTTGCAAGACGAGCTTGTTATACGATCCACTGGGCGCCGGATAGGAAACATTCAGGTTCTCATTGCCGGCATAGGCCATACAGGCCGGCAATAAAGAAAAAGATAAAAACAGGATAAAACCCTTGATTTTCATGCCCCCTAATCCTCCCTAACAGTATATCTGATTTAAATTGCCTTCTCAACTTCAAAATCTTCTTATATAATGCGAATAAAAGCGCTCCTTTAAGAACCAAAGCTATGTATTTATTTAATTTCTTCTATGTAGATTTCTGGACTATCTGGGGGCTGTCTTCCCAGTTTCTTTTCTTTCTGAGCCTGCTCATTCAGTGGTACCGGTCTGAAAAAGCAAAACGCAGTATCCTTCCCGTGTCCTTTTGGTGGCTGCGCCTGGCAGGTTCCTTGATGTTGGTCGTTTATGTGTACCATCGGAGGGACATCGTGTTTTTATTGGCAGCAGCATTGCAAATCTTTATTTATTTGAGGAATATAGCTCTCATCAAGAACAATGAGGCTTAAAGGGCGATGGTGGAACTTTCGGTGGTCGTGCCGGTTTATAATGAAGCGGAAAATGTTGCCCCTGTATATGCCCGGATCGTGGAGGCGGTAGGCCAAAAGACGTCAGAGATCATTTTCGTGGACGATGCTTCCACGGATGATACGGTCAGCAGGCTTAAACAGCTCTCGAGCCTTACCATTGTTTGTCTGGAAAGGCATTACGGCCAGTCCTGCGCCATGGATGCGGGTATCAAGCAAGCCAGAGGAGAGGTCATTGTTACTTTGGATGGCGATGGCCAGAATGATCCTGGAGACATCCCTTTATTGCTTGCTAAAATGAACGAAGGCTACGATGTGGTTTGCGGTTGGCGCTATCAGCGCCGCGACCCTTTAAGCAAGCGATTTGTTGCCTGGGGCGCGGCCGTGTTGCGCAAGGTACTTGTTAAGGATGGTGTTCATGATGCGGGCTGCAGCTTGCGCGCCTATCGTAGGAAATGCTTTGAAGGTATTGACCTCTACGGCGGCCTGCACCGCATGATCCCGGCCATCTTGCGCTGGCGCGGTTTTAAAATGACCGAGATCAAGGTCAGGCACCATCCGCGGCGTCAAGGCCGATCCAAACACGGTGCCGGCCGTATTCTGGAAGGATTACGTGACATGGTTTATATTTGGTGCTGGCGTCGATCCCCTGAGCGGGGGCTGGATGCAGGTAAGCAAAGCAAGTATGTGATTAAAAATATCATTAGGGTATAATAATTCATCTATGTCCAGAACCCGGAATTTGGTAAAGACCTCCTTGCCAGGCTGGTGTGGCTTGATAGCATTATTGATCAGCTTTCTGGCCACCACCAACAGTGATCATCCTCTGTATATAAGGGCCTGCCTCATTATTGGAGCGATGTTTGTGGTGATGTTTGCGGTGGAGGCGGCCTTGAGTATCTGGGGCGATTTTGGTTTGTTAAGCGCTCCCAGCCAAAGGCCCTTTGATCTGGGCCGCGTTCTAATTAAGGTGACCGGGTGGGTCGTCACCGTGTCTTGCGTGGCATCAGCCTACTGGATATTTCCCGAGTATTTGACGAGTTTTTATATCCCCTACTATCAGGCGTTAGCGGTATGCTGGCCGTACCTGGCCGGCTTTTTTTTATTTTGTATTTTATGGGAAGATGTGAGAGGGGTTAAGGCTCACGATGATTATTATTGGGTCGGATATAGTTTGTTGTGTTTCAAGTTCGATGTTTTGAAGAATGTGAATTTAAAGCAGCATTTCCTGGCCTGGGTCGTCAAATTATACTTCCTTCCGTTGATGTTCATCTACCTGGTCAATTATCTGGGTTATCATTTTAACCATCAGGACTTTTGGGGTTCTTATGATTCGATTTATAACAGCATCTATTTGGTCGACACCGCCTTTGTTTGTGTCGGTTATGTATTTGCCAATAATTTGACGGACACGCAGATCCGCTCCTCGGACCCGACCATGCTGGGTTGGGCGTGTTGCATCATTTGTTATCAACCTATTTGGTCGACGATAGGTTCCTGTTACCTTAACTATGGCAGCCCCTGGGGGCTGTGGCTGGGGCAGTATACTGGCTTGCGGGTCATTTGGGCTGGGTTGATCGTATTGTGCTGGTTCTTGTATATCTGGGCCACGATCTCCTTTGGCAGCCGTTTTTCCAATCTGACCCACCGGGGCATCTTGACCTGCGGACCGTATGCCTACTTGAGGCATCCTGCCTATGTTGGTAAGCTCGCTTCTTATTTCTTGATGTATATTCCTTTTGTTGGAAAGGACCTTATAACAACCGTACGTTACTGCATTATATGGGTCCTGTTGGCAGGGGTTTATTATTTAAGGGCCAGGACCGAAGAGGCGCACCTGCGTTCCCTTGGTCCCGAATATGACATATATGCGAAGCAAGTGGCCGAAAACTGGAAGAAACTGGTGAGGGCGTCTTGAATTCTTTAAGGTCCTTTGTCCATCAACGGCATGAGGCCATCGCCGGACTCATCGTTATCATTGCTTTTTTTTTGAAATGTTTCTATATCTTCCACCTGACTTCCTTTCGTGACTCCCTCCACGGGGACATGGCGGAATATTGGTATGATTCCCTGCGGCTGGCTTTCGGGAGCCACCCTTATTTAAGCCAATGGGGAGGATTCGCGCCTTTCTACAAATATTATTTCCTTGCCCCGTTTTTTAGAATGCTTTACAGCGACGGGCATCTTTCAGATGCCTTATCATTGATCATCCTGAGCAACCTTCTTTTGTACGGCATTTCTTCCTATGTCTTTTATTTAATGGCACAACGGTTGATAAGCAATAAGGCCATCGCCTTGATGGCGTTGATGTTTTATGCTTTTTCCTATCTGGCTGTTTATGTTAATGCCCTGGTTTTGCCGGACAGCCTGGCGATCTCAATGGAAGTCATATCAACAGGGATCGTTATCATGACGACTGGTGCGGCCTGGGTGCTCTTGGCCGGACTATTGTTGGGGATAGCCATCGCCGCCAAACCGTTCTTCCTTCTCTATGGCTTTATTTTTATGTGGTATGTTTTCTCCAAGAACGATCAGGGAAACAGAGCCTGGAAAGTGATGATATTTACGCTGGCCCTGGTGATGATACCCTTGATGACGCTTAGAGACAATTATCTTATCTCTAACGGGAAACTCAAAAGTTTGGCAGCCATCGGCGGCTCGAATTTCTTTCAGGGATGGGGCAGGGTGGGGGTCATTAAATCAGTCAGCCCTGAAGGCAATGATTCCCGCATTTCTCCCGGGGCCTTGGATGAACCAAACTGGCGGCCGTTCCAGGTCAAAGAACCTTGGTATCATCAAGGATATTTTTATCGCCTGGGGCTGGGGTCCATTCTCCGGGACCCGGGTGTTTTGTTGGAGAAAATCTTTTGGTTTAAGAAATTCTTTTGGGGGATATTAGGCCCCCGGTTAGACTACCCATGGGGGGCTAAACAGATCTTACCGGTGGCCGGCGGCATTTCCTATGCAATGTTTGTATCCCTGGGACTCCTTTGCTTCTTTATGAAAAGAGGCCCTGATTCCAGAACACTCCTTTTTCTTTATTTCTTACTGGCTTCCTTTTTTATTTTCATTTACGCTTTTGGATTACCTGAGAGACGGTACTTCCTGACCATTGAATTTTTAGTTATTGCCCTTTTTTTCGTTACGCTCGACAGGATGATGGGGTGGTATGGGGTTTATAAAAAAGAGATCTGGCTCTATGCGTTCTTCTTATTTTCTTTCTTTTTTTGCGTTCCTGTGATGTGGCAGATGTACAATAAACTTTTCTAACCAGGAGAATGTCTTTATGGACCGCCGCGACATTGATCAATTCGTTGAATCACTTATCTATCATTTTGACACCATCCGTTGCCTGCAGGATTATGGGCGGCTGAGGGAGACCGTACCTATCATGCAAAGGATATTGGAACACATCCAGGCATTTCGTCAGGCCGTCCAGGGCCAGGATGATTTAAAAGGTATTTTTCCGGAGTCCTTTTGGGACCAAGGTTTGCGCGGGACTGTAAAAAGGGAGGACGTGCGCCATAAAATAGTCGATTTCTCAGGCAGGGGAGACTTGATGACGGAAAAGGACCTGGAAGAAATAGATTATGTGTATTTTATAGGAGAGCTGCGTCGATGGACCTACCAAAACATTTATCAAATAAGGCAAAGGACAAAGTCGCCCCAGCAAAAAAAAATGGAGACAATCCTTACCGTGCTTTGCGTTTGTGTGGCGACTTTAAGCCTGGCGCTTTTTTTAGTTTTGAATGCTACCTCCCGAAATTGGGGCTTGAAAGGCGATTTTTACGACGGCAGGGATCTCGGGAAGTGGATCTCGGCTTGGCCCAGCAAGTCGATCGATTTCGATTATTATTTACAGATGAACCCTTTGCTTCGTCACGAGGAAAATTATTCGGCGCATTTTACAGGGTATGTGTTGGCCCCTAAAGAGGGTAACTATGCCTTTTCCGTAGTGGTGGATGATGGGACACGGTTATTTATCGACGATAAACCCCTGATCGATGCCTGGTATGACAGTGATTCCGTGGAGTTCAGCAAGGAGATCTTTTTGACCAAGGGGACGCACAAAATACGCCTGGATTATTACAATCATTTATGGGGCATTAAATTGAGGCTCTTTTGGGTGCCGCCAGGAGGGAAAAAGGTGCTTATACCGGCTTATTATTTGAGACAAGAGGCAAGCTGATGGCATTCAAGAACACCCTGCGCGCCAGGCATCTGCAGATAGTTCAGGGGATTATTTTTGGTATTTTTATTTTAAAGGCCTTTTATCTGCTCCATTTCACCGCCTACCAGTCTTCCGTCCAATATGATATGGCCTCGTACTGGTATGGGGCCTACGAGAGGGCATGGGGGGACAAATTTGAATTTCATCAGTATGGCGTGGCCCCTCCTTTTTATATATATTTGTGCGCGTACTTTCTGCATGCGATGAGCAGTCTGGGCATGCTTTCTTATGCCTTGCCCCTGTTGATCGTGCTGAATGTCCTTTTGCAGAGCGTTTCTTCTTATTTTGTTTATTTGATGGCGGACCGGCTGACTGGCCGCAAGGTTTTTGCCTTTGGGGCCCTCTTTTTTTATACCCTTTCCTATTTGCAACTGTATTTGAACGCCCTGGTCTTTCCGGAAAATCTGGCAACTCCTTTGCTGATCATCGTAATTTGGATCATTGTTTTCAGGCCATTGAGCTTATCTTCCATGTTGATAGCAGGATTGCTGCTGGGTATTGCTGTTGCATCCAAACCGCTTTTTGCCGTTCTTAGTCCGGCGGTTATAGGGTGTGTCTGGTTACGCCTGGACAAAAAGGGCAAACTGCCGGGGATCTTTGTTTTATCAATGGCCTTGGTGGCAGTTCCTTTAGCCACGGTCATGGAGAATTATCATATATCCCAGGGCAAGGTCCTTTCGGTGAGTCCCACTGGCGGCGCTAATTTCTTTCAAGGGTGGGGCCAGATCAGCAAGATCACCAGTGAAACCTCTTATGGCACCTGGTGGCTTTATTCTCCAGGCTCCCTTGATGAGGTCTATTGGAGGCCTATTGATACCCATGAACCGTGGTTTCATCAAGGGTATTATTATCGATTGGGTTGGGAGGCTATTCACAATGATCCGGGCGTTATTTTAAAAAAGATCTTTTGGTTTAAGAAACTTTTTTGGGGAATATTGGGGCCCACTTTGAATAAGGCTCCTGCAGGCTATTACAAAATAATGCCGGCGCTGGGGTGGCTATATTATATGATGTTTTTA
>CAZFON010000107.1:0-6301 GCA_964520185.1 uncultured Planctomycetales bacterium
GCAAATTCCCGTTGAAGAGGACAAGGCCCCCCTGGTGCTTACAACGCCTATTGAGCAGGATGCGCAAGGTCAAACGTCTGCCAGTATTTATGGTTTCGGCGGTGGCACGACATTTCAGCCGGGTAATGGCAAAATAGTGTTATTGATGTTGAACCATTCCAAAGAAGCCTATAAAATCCTTATTTATAAGAAAACAAAGTAAAAGTTTTAAAGAAAGCAGGACGTATGGATCTTATCATTAAGACGATCATCTTCTTTCTGCTGATGCCTAACTTGATCTTCGCTGAGGAGCTGGTCTTAAAATCCGGCCAGAAAGTGGAAGGCAAGATCATAGAACAGACAGGTAAATATGTCAAGATCGACTCAGGTATCGGCATGGCCATGACATATTATATTGATGAAATTGGCTCTATTAACGGCGCAAATCCAATCCCTCCCAAAACCCTTCCCTCTAAGATCATCGTCAAAGGTCAATCCTTATTAGAATTTAAGCTTGGGGTCAATGAGGTGGACGGGCATAAGGTGATATTTAGTTTTCCCAAGGGGCAGATGTTTGATGCCCTGTGTATGAACTGTGATACAGTTCATTTATGGAAGAACACATCAAACAAGAAGGAAAAATTGGTGGTTGATTTTTACGATCATAATCAGGTATTGATATATGCTGATGCCAGTGATTGTGCTGAGGTTGGCGGTCAATTCCCCCGTGGTTTTTTTGCTCCCATAAACTTTATTGATATTAATAAAGATATGGCCAAAGATATTGCCTATTTTTCTGTGTCAACGCAGGCTTGTTCTGATGCCGGAGCTGTAAAATTAAGCGGGGACAAGCCGCCGGAGGCTTTTATTAATACCCTGATCTCTGCCGTCAAACAGGGCAAAGACGCTTTTTTAGCCCTTTATTCCAGTAAGCCCACCTCTGATGCGGCCGTACAAGAACAGGAACAAGCGCGCGGCCTTTTGTTATATTCCTTAAACAGTGGAGCACAATTTAGCGGGTATACTGCATTGGACGTCCATGAAGCCGTTAAATATGGAAAAATTTGTTCTGATCCGTTGGATTTGAATTTCGGTACAGCGAATAACGCTTCCGATAAAAATGCCGCTCAAGATGGTTTATTGCTTTCCAAGGTATCCATACCTGTTGGGAAATGCTATGGGGAGTGGAAAATATTATATGCTAAATAAACAATGGGGTGTATTGTTAGCGGCGGGATTGATGATGACAACGACCTTGGGGCAGGCGGCCCATGCCCAGAGTTTCAAGCACATTCCGGTAGAGTACATCGTGGCCTTAGGTGATCCTGCTGCAAACTCCGGCAGTGGGGCTCAAACGTGGGGCTTGTGGCATCAGGATCCAGGCCCGCGAGGTTGTTTGCTTGCAAACTATGGTCAATTAAAGGCCTCAGGCGGTGTTGCCCCTGCCCAATGGAAATTCGATAACAGAGACTGGTGGCTGGAAGAACATGGCTCGATCATGGAAAAGCCGCAATTCCCGCTGCCTCCCGGCAAATATGTGGTGACAGGCGGCAGGGAAGTGACCACCGTTTTGACTGTTTCTCCCATGGATAAAGATGGGGCAGAGAGTTGGGCGCTGGATAATGGGGCCAAGCTTTATGATGTCACACACCTGCCTTGCCACGCCGCACGCTACACACCGGCCAAAGGGAACAATTCATGCTCGCCGGCCAAGGCGGATAAAACAGTATTTCCGGTTGCTCCTGGTGTGCCCATGCCCGCGATCAAGGGCTGTAATAAGAAGGAATATGCGGTTCTTTTCGTGATAGGCGTCGCTGTTGAAAACTAAATGAAGAGGTGCGCAAGATGTTAGAACGTAAACACCAAAAAGTGGCTTCCCCCTCGGTTTTTGCCAAAAGGGTTTTTAAATATCTTGGATTTGCCCTATTGATGATAACAATAGCCTTAGGTATTGGTGTGGCAGGGTACCATTGGTTCGCCGGTTTAAGCTGGATCGATTCTCTGCTTAATGCATCAATGATCCTGGGGGGCATGGGGCCGGTAAATGTATTGACTGAAGCGGGGGCCAAGATATTTGCCTCCGCGTATGCTCTTTTTAGCGGGCTTGTCTTTATCGCAATAATGGGGATCATGTTTACGCCTATCGTGCACAGGATCATCCATTCATTTCATGTTGAGGATAAATAAGAGGATCATTAAATATGAATGAACGGCTGACATTGATCATGTGGTTCGGGGCAGGGGTATTGGTCCAGGCAATACTATTGATCAGAAAGGATTTTAATTGGCTGAAGTTTGCCGGGTGTGTTGGTATAGCTTTGTTTGGATTGCTACCCGGAAAACATGAATATCATTACACCCTCTTGCCACATATATTCTTTTGTTTCTGTATGTTCTCTTTCATGTTTGCCCTTTTTTTTAAAGAAGATATCCTGCCTGTGGTCAGCGAGAAGGTCCTTTTATCGTACTCAATAATATTTTGGTTTTCCTTCTTTTCATTCTTTTATAAAGACGCCTTTATCCATAAATTTTTATTCTGCCTGTTTTTGATCCCGAGTTTGGCCGCTGTTGTTATTGCCTTTATCAAAATAAAACTTAATTTTTGGGGCAAATTGATGTTTTATACATGGTTCCTGGTCATCGTTTTGTCCCTGGGCCTTTTCAGGTTTTCATTCAGTCATCTTTCATTGTTCTTTGATAGTTATCACGTCCCCTGGATCGGCACTATTGATTGCCTGTTAACAGGAATGGCTTTTTTGTATCTTGTGGTTAATGCTACCTATATATGGGAACTGATCCCCATACCGGGCAAAAATCAGTCCTGGGAAAGCAGGATGAAAGAATGGCATGAGCTAACGAACCTTATGACTCAACGTTGCGAAGATCAACAGCCAACCCACTTACAGACCATTTTGATCATTGTGCTGCAGGGAGGGGGCTTATTCCTTGACTACATATTCCATTTTATCCCTGCCGGAGTTCTGATCAATGTGTTGATATTATTACCGGTCATTTTAGCATCGGAAAATAGCACCACTAAATCAGCCCTCCAATCATCCAGCGCAATGATGGCCAGGGACATGTGATGCCAGCTGGTCTTAACATGAAGAATATGTTAGACTTCATATATCAGGAAAATATCTATGTATGAGGCTTTTTCAGAAGATTTTGACTGCCTGCTTGGGGGTTATGGCCCTTGGGCGGGTTTTTTTATTTTTTAAGAAAGGACAGGGCAATATGAGAAAGACCATATGGGTGCTCTTGGCATTATCAGTGATGGCATTTCAATGTGAGGTATTATGGGCTGCTGATGTGCCGGTCGCCTTGGACCTGTATCTCAAAGACCCCCAGGCCATAACCATGGTGGTGACATTAAAAGCAGTACAGTCAAGATTTGATAAGGTAGCTTATAAGATAGTAAGCACGCCTTCGCAGGGCACCTTAAATGCCGTCAAACCCAATAGTCCAACGGATGCGCATTATATTTATACGCCGGACAAAGGATTTACAGGAGAGGTGACTTTCACCTATATTGCGAAAAACGCCTACGGTCAGTCTGCTCCGGCCACGGTAACCATTAAGGTGGGGACAAAGAAAGTTTCTACCGGCAGGGCGGCCGTGGTTCATAAGAAACAGGCCCATCATCAGATCTATTTTGTATCCACGACCGGCAAGAGCACAGGCAACGGCTCCATGAAAAAGCCCTGGGACCTGCAAACGGCATTGAGCCAGCCCTCCTCAGTGAATCCCGGCGATACCATCATGATCGAAAACGGCACGTACAAAGGATCATATACCAGCAATTTAAACGGCACCCCGTCGTCTCCGATCACCGTTACAACCCCTGCCCATGGACATGTGTTTATTAAAAGCGAGTCCAAGCTGGGTATGGTGGCTCTCGAGATCGCGGGTACATGGACAACTTATAAGAATATCGTCATCGACCAGGCCGCCCCTCAGTCACTGGTGCAGGGCCCTGCCGGTAATAAATTCATTCAGGTGGTGGTCAGGGATTCGGCCTTTTTCAGCGGGCCCATGACCATCAGGGACCAGGTGGTCACCACATCAACGGCCAATGGCGCCAATACCACCTTGTTGGGAGACTATTCGACGTAGAGTAGCGCGCAATAAACTTAAAATCAGGAGAAAAATATGAAGACCGGGATATTAAACTGGAAAAGGTTTTTTATTTTGCTGGTTGCCCTAACGGTTCAAGCCGTCCCGGCCTATTGCATAAACCCTCCGGTAAACCTGTTGGCCTATGCCACTTCTCCAAGCACAGCCGTGGTCAAGTGGGCTAACAGTGACCAGACGGCAACAACGTTCTATCTTTGCCAGTCAACGGATGGGATCACCTTTACCCTGGCAGGATCAACTCCGGCGGCAACGCCCCCGCAGACATATTATAATGTCACGGGCCTGACGCCCAATACGGGATATTTTTTCGATGTAGAAACCAGCAATGACTGCGGCACGATCCCCGATACGACCAATTCTTTTTATCTTCATACGGCAGGGTATTTGACTACGTTGCAGCAGGTGGGAGGGGCAACAACAGATGGAGGCAGCGGGGTGGATGTCAACCCGTTGATGATCAAATCCAATAGTAGCGGAGCGTATGTGATCGTGGGTACCATTGGAGGCGATGCCGGGACAGTTAATTTTAATAGCGGTAAGACCTTGACCGCATCAGCCACCGTCACCAGTTATTATATTGTGGAATATTCAGCTTCAGGTCTCGCGCAATGGGTCAAAACTCTGGCTTTGACGGACGGCAGCAGCATCACCGGTTACACGATCAGTGCCCTTGCCATCGACGCCAGCGGTAATGCCGCTATTACAGGCCAATATTTTAATAGTACCACGGGGGCTTCCAATGCCTTTGCCAGTAAGTATTCCAGCACAGGGACAGTTTCCTGGTCAGCGCCTAAAACCATAACCACCCTTCCTAACAGCGGGGAGGCCTTGTTGCCCAATGCGGTTGTCATCGATACCGCCGGCAACGTTTGGATCACCGGTCAAGGACAGTATACGGATGCGAACACCAACAATGTTACTGAAGCGTTTATCTATGAGTTTGCATCATCCGGCGGTGCGCCGACCTTGAAGTCTAATTTTACAGGTAAAACCAATGTGGCCTCTGCCGACGGCCCGGTATTGAATGCCTCAGGCAATGACATCGCCTTGGATGCTACAGGGACCAATGTGGTAGTGGCCGGATACCTTAGTTATGAGGATGGGGTAAATAGCATTGAAAGGAATGATCTGTTGCTGAGGGCAGGGGGGACTTCTTCAGGGACAAATTACACACTCCCCGGGTCTAGCCTGGATCAATCGCTGATGAATGGTTATAGTTTAGGGAAAGATGCGGCCGGGAATTTATATGTGCTTGCTGATGTCAGTAATGGTACTGGCGGGACTATCAGTCCCAGCATGTATAAGATGTCAATTTCGGCTATTGATGCCATTGAATACACGACAACCGCGGCCGCCCAGGCCGCTTATACTGGGACCAATGTTACGATAAGTTCCGTATCATCTTCTCCGGCCCCGGCCGAGGGTACGTATTCCTTGAAAGCCGCAGTATCTTCTGCGGGTGCCGGCAGCATTAAAAATACAGTCGCTGCCAATTTCAATTTAAGTTCGTCACCCACCCTCACTTTGTGGGACCAGGCCAATGCGGCAGGCAAACCTTTTAATTTCTTTGTCCAGGACGCCAATGGCAATCAAAGTTATTGGACGCTGACGACCAGTGCCGCGGCCAATACCTGGCAGCAGGAGACGATCAATTTATTTTCCCCTTCAGGGAATAGCGGTTCACCGGCTAACCTGGGCGCCATCCAATATTATGGATTTTCATCGATGTCAGCATCGACCACCTATGGTTTTGATGCTATTACAACGCTGAATGTTTTATGGCCGGCAAGCGTGACCATGACGCCCTCTGTCATTGATAGTTTGGCCTATAGTTCCCAGGCCGCGGCCCAGGCTGCTTATACAGGAACCAATGCCGGGATCAATTATTCAACAACGGCCGCCCCGGGCTCTGCCTATTCGTTGATGGCCACACCTACGGCCAGCCCCAACACCGTCATCAATAATAATTCAGTGTACCTGGATCTAACTTCATTCCCGACTTTAATAACGGTCTGGGACCGGGCCAATGGCGTAAGCCAGCCTTTTCGTTTCTTTGTAGAAGATAATTTGAACAATCAAAGTTATTGGACGCTGACGACCAATGCTGCGGCCAATACCTGGCAGCAGGAGGTGATCAATTTAGCCAGCCCTTCTGGGAACAGCGGTACCCCGGCTGATCTAAGCG
>CAZFON010000108.1:0-6266 GCA_964520185.1 uncultured Planctomycetales bacterium
CAATCCCCAGGTCGGCATTGCCGTAGACGTAGGTTTTGCCTCGGATACGCCGGGCATTGACAAGCGTATCGTAGGCGAAGTTAGCTTAGGGCATGGGCCGGTGCTGCATGCCGGGCCTGCCATTAACCGCGTCTTGGGTAAAATGTTCATTGAGGTGGCCAAGCGCAAAAAAATTCCTTACCAGTTCTCTTCCCTTGGCAGGGCGGACGGAACAGACACGGGGGCCATGCAATTAAGCCGTGAAGGTGTCGCCACGGCCTTGATCAGCGTGCCTAATCGCTATATGCATACCATGGTGGAAACCTGTTCTTTGGATGACCTGGAATCAACAGCTGTATTGATTGCAGAAGTCATTTTAGAGATCAGTCCCAATACGGATTTTGTGCCCCGCTAAAGTTTATCGAAGAGTTCAGTTGAAGATTGCATATAGCCGTTAGCTGTTTCTTTCAGCCATATGTTTTTGATGGCCGGATCATCCTGGAGCCGGGCATTGCCCCAGTTTTGCGCTTTAAAAAGGGGGTAGGAGTTCCAATTGCTGTTGATGTAGCAGACGATCTTCACGTCATACTCGTTGATAAAATCAAAATAATGCCTGAAATATTCTTTTTTGCCTTCCTCCGTATAAAGCCCTGCAGGGGTTGATTCGGCGATCATCAAGGGTTTATTATGCACCAGCGCCATGATCGCAAATTTCTTGGCAATGGCGATCTGCATGGGGTTAAACAAGGAAACGGCAAACCAGTCCACATAATCATCCCCAGGATACCAATCCAGGGGATCACCATGGGATTCGATCTGGCAGGAGGTGTGCCAGACATAGGCGACGTTATGCACCCCCTGGGCCCTTAAATGATCAACGATATAACGAAAGACTTCCTTGTACGTGGCGGGGTCGTAGTTGTTCTCCGGCAGATCGAATTCGTAGCCTATCCTGAGATAAACCGGGGTTCCCACATTTTTCAACCAGTCAGCCAGTTTTAAAATATTCTTATCATATTTTCCACTTAGCGTATCATCCAGAGCGCCGACCATGTACAAACCCAGTTGGATAACGGTATGGGGATAGCTGTCGATAAAATATTGCGCATGCTGGATGCCTGCGCCGTAATTAGCCGGTTTATCAAGGCCATCCATGGTCTGGATGGAAGTATAGAACATGAGCCCGCCGGGGACAATTCCAATATCATTGATGTAGGATTCAATGGTGTCTTTTTGCTGTCCGATAATGAGTAGCTTGCCGCCTTTGGGAATGAAGGGGGCTTTGGCTGCCTCGGCAGTGGAGAAGGATAAGACCAAGGCTGAAAGCACGATGGCTTTAAGAAATATCTTTTCCATTTACCTAATCCAATGATTTCAAGGCTTCGATGATCTCCAGGTTATGGCCTTAGGGTTTTACCTTTTCAAAGATTTTGGCGATCTTGCCATTCTTGTCGATCATAAAAGTAGTTCGGGCCACCCCCATATATTTTTTGCCATACATCGACTTCTCCACCCAGACGCCATAATCCATAGCACACTTTTTATCCTCGTCGGCCAGCAGGAGAAAAGGCAGTTGGAATTTGTTGATGAATTTTCCGTGGGAAGCAACGGAGTCCGGGCTGACGCCTAAGATGACAGCATCCAGCTTCTCTATTTCTTTAAAGCTGTCGCGCAAACCGCAAGCTTCCACGGTGCATCCCGGCGTATCGTCCTTGGGATAAAAATAGATAACGGCATTCTTGCCCTTCAAATCTTTCAAGGCAATGTTTTTGCCATTGGCGGCAGGCAGATTAAAATCAGGGGCTTTTTCTCCTTCTCGGGGAAGCGGCATAAAAGTCCTTTCTATAGAGGTCCAAGATCAATTTCTTATATTATATAATAAAAAACCCAAATTAAGAATGTTGTGCATTTTTTATTATGATAAAATGACAAATTAATGAGCCATCTTCATTACATTATCGGTGTCCCCTTGCTTGGCATCGCTTTTTTGGATGTCGTCCTTTTTTTCCTTATTTTAAAGAACAACCCTCAGGGCAGGAACATCAACAAGACCGTTGCCATAGCCTGTCTTTTTACAGCTGCCTATGCCTTTTTCGCCGGCATGGTCTATATTAGAGAAGCGATGGGCCTTGATTATACTCTTTATTACAAAGGCTGCTGGATAGGCTGGTTTGCCATGGCCCCGATCTACCAGTTTATTTTTTATGTCAAAGACGATAAAAGCAAGAATGCGTTCTTCGTCGGCCTTGGGCTTTACCTTTTCTGGTCCCTTGCCTATGCTCTTTGTTTTACGTCGGATTGGATGGAGCCCGGCGTCAAAAGTGTTATGCCTTATGTCCCTCATTACGGTATTTTGGAAAGACCGGTGCGTTCCATCGGCGGCTTCATGTTGATTTATGCCATTTACCGGTTGTTAAAAGTCAGGCAGGAGGTTGCCGGCGTCAGGAGAATGCAGATCAGTTACCTTGCCTTTGGCTTGATCGTCTATGCCGCCGGGGCCATCTTAACATCATGCTTTTTTTCTTTATTGGGCGGACTTGGATGTGATCCGGCCCTGACTTCTTATTTCAGCCTTGCCTGGACCTTGCTTATTTTTTATGCCATTACGCGCTACAGGCTCTTTGATATCCAGATCATTATTTCCGAGACCCTGTCGATCGTCATTCTCACTGTTATCCTGGGCGGATTAAATGTTGTCCTTTTTAAATTATTAGAACCATTCTTGGGTTCTGTTTGGGCCATTTTTATTTCCCTGTGCGTGATCATCGTCATTTT
The DNA here is from genome assembly GCA_964520185.1 of uncultured Planctomycetales bacterium. GTDB lineage: Bacteria > Omnitrophota > Gorgyraeia > Zapsychrales > Fredricksoniimonadaceae > JABDGZ01. The sequence goes on from CAZFON010000108.1 coordinate 2,755, forward strand.
TTTAAGGACGCCCCTACGGCGTATGGTGCAGGGAGGGTTCTACGACACCTTGCTGGGTGACAAGTACGAGTACCAGAGGATATTAAGGGAATCAACCAAGGCCATTGTTACCATGCTAGACCAGGAAGAGCTGCTCAATTACCTGGTCCTTATCCTTCAGCAAAGCTTTAAGGTGCGCAAGGTCTGTTTGTTCTTAAGGCACGCGGAAGGCCCTTATTATATCCGCTATCAATGGGGGATGGAGAAAACGCCGACGGGTCTGCAGTTTTCCGATGAGAAGATCATTGAATGGTTAAAAAAGAACAAGCAGGTGTTTATTAAGGAAGAGCAGCAGGGCTTGCTGACAAAGGAAAAATTCGAGGCCCTTTACGGCAAGCTTGATAGTATTGAGGCGGACTTGATCTTGCCCTTGTTCTTCAAGGACAACCTGATCGGATTCCTGACCTTTGGCCCCAATGAAGATAATCGTCCTTATCTTCAAAGCGACATTGATATCCTGCAGACCTTGGGCAGCCAGACCGCCATTGCCATTGAAAATGCCCGTTTGTACCTGGAGGCCATTACTGACGGCTTGACGGGGCTATATCACCACAAGTATTTCGTGATGCGGCTTAAGGAAGAGATCCAGCGCGCACAGCGGTATGGCCGTAATTTAAGTCTACTATTGGTCGACGTGGACCATTTCAAGAGCATCAATGATGTTTGCGGCCATCTGGCAGGGGACAAGGTACTGGTAGGGGTTGCCGATTATATCAAGAAATCCCACCGTTCCAGCGATGTGGTGGCCAGGTATGGTGGTGAGGAATTTGCCATTATCCTTCCGGACACGGACCGGCAAGGGGCCCTGAATTCGGCCAAAAGGTTAAGGGAACAAATCGAAATGACCCGCTTTGAGGGTAATCTTATCGTTACCGTGAGCGTTGGGGTGGCCTGTCTTGATCCCAATGTTAAAGAATTAAAAACAGATGATTTGATTGCTGCTGCAGACAAGGCCCTTTACAGGGCAAAAGGCAACGGAAGAAACCGTGTTGAGGCAGAGGATCAATAGGTTTTCCAGGATTTGGTGCCGCTGTCGTAAATTTCTTTGACCCTTTTGATTTCAGGTACCCCATCTTCCAGCGGCCACGCGGTCGCTTCCAGCTTGTTTCCATCGGGATCGTAGAAATACAGTGACCATGATTTAGGACGTTTCTTGGCAAATTCGATCCTTACGCCATGAGCTTCAAGGTGCTTGATCAGGCCATCGAAATCCTGGGCGTGCACCCGGAAGGAAAAGTGGTTTGCTCCCAAACCCTCATTAGCGAAAAGATGGCTGTTCGTTAAATCTTTGGCTTGGATGATCCCCAATAGAGAGCTTCCGCAATCCAGGAAATATTCGATACCGGGTTTGGAAGGCTCGCGTCCGGTAATTTTAAGGCCGATGACGTCAGTATAGAACTTTAATGCTTTATCCAAATCCCGCACATTAAAAGCAACGTGATCTATGCCTTGAACTTTGATCATATTTTTATTTTCTTCTCGATTTTTTTCTGTTTAAAAACCAAATATTCGTCATAGCCGGCGGATCTGGCCAAATCAATGGCTTTATCGAAATCCTTTCCTAAATCCGAAGGTTGGTGCGCATCAGAGCCGAAGGCCAAAGGCACGCCGGCCTGCCTGTATATTTTCAAGCAATCAGGGGCAGGGTACATTTCCTCAACCGGCTTGCGCAAGCCTGCCGTATTGATCTCAATGGACACACCGGTGTCCTTAAAGACCTTCGCTGTGGCCTTGATCTCATCGGTCAAGTCTTCACTTGGCCTGGCACCGAACTTCTTAGGTAGATCGCAATGACCGATGATCTGAAAGAAGCCGGTCCGGGCGGACTGCCTTAACAAGGAATAATATTTCCGATAGACGACATTAACATCGTATTTTTTCCAGTATTCGCGGCAGGCAGGATCATCAAAGGCCCAATCGTCGATAAAGTGCACTGAGCCGATGATGTAATCGTAAGGGTAGCTGTCAATGATGGATTTTGTTTTACTTTCGTAACCAGGTAGAAAATCCGATTCCAGGGCGATTTTGATGCTGATTTGATGGGCAAAGCGTTGACGGACATCTTCGATCATGGCGTTATATTTAGGGAGTTCTTCAAGGGTCATGGTGATGCCGGGCATGGGTTTATGCACCATGGGCGCATGATCGGAAAAGCCGATCTCTTTAAGGCCAAGCTTTACGGCCTGCTTGACATACTCTTCAGGCGTGCCTGTGGCGTGGCCGCAAAGAGGGGTGTGCATATGATAGTCGTAAGGAAGCATAGGCCAAGATTATAACATTAGACAGTGATTAATCAATATGCTAATATTGCAGCCTTGGAATGACGCCGGAGGGGAACTTGGACCAGTATTTTCGTAAAATGTTGGAGCATATCGGGGAAGACCCTAACCGCGAGGGGCTTATCAAAACGCCGCTTCGCGCTGCACGTGCTTTTGAATTTATGACCCAGGGCTACGAAAAGAAGGTTGAGGACCTCGTCAATGGCGCCATTTTTACTTCTGATAACGATGAAATGGTGGTCGTCAAGAATATTGAAATGTATTCACTGTGCGAGCACCATTTGCTGCCTTTTTTCGGCAAAGCCCATGTGGGGTATATCCCTAAAGGCAAGATCATCGGCCTTTCCAAGATTGCCCGTATTGTGGACATGTACGCCCGCCGTCTCCAGGTGCAGGAAAGTTTGACCAAACAGATCGCCCAGACCTTGATGCAAGTCACCGGAGCCCTGGGAGTCGGGGTCGTGATCGAGGCCCAACATCTGTGCATGATGATGCGTGGTGTTGAAAAGCAAAATTCGATCATGAAAACATCTTGTCTGCTCGGTTCTTTCCGCAGGGAAGATGCGACCCGCAAGGAATTTCTGGCGCTTATTTCCTAAAAATATGCCTTCCAACATAAAAGGGACAGCCTTGGTTACAGGGGCAGCCAAACGCCTTGGCCGGGAGATTGCTTTGCATTTGGCCAAGCAAGGCTACGGAATCGCCTTGCATTACCATACCTCCAAGGCGCAGGCCATGGCTACGGCCCAAGCCATTTATAAATTAGGCAGGCGCTGCGAGCTTTTTAGTTGCGATCTCTCGAATGAAAGCCAGACCCTTGATCTGGTGCCACAGGTATTTAAAGCTTTTCCAAATCTTAATGTCCTTGTCAATAGCGCTTCAATTTTTATTCCCAATCAATTCGGGGCGCGAGATTTGACGCTTTTTGAGGCCCACTGGAACGTTAATTTCAAGGCCCCGTATATTTTGGCCTGCTCCTTTGCGCGCCTGGTTAAGAAGGGCCAGGTGATCAATCTGATCGATGCCAATGTGGTCAAGTACAAGACACCGTATGCAGATTACCTGATGACTAAAAAGGCTTTGGCTGAGTTTACCAGGATGGCCGCAGTCCAGTGGGGGCCGGCCATCAGGGTCAACGGCATATCACCGGGGATGATCCTTCCTCCGGTCAACCGGCCGGATGACAGGCTCAAA
>CAZFON010000109.1:0-6227 GCA_964520185.1 uncultured Planctomycetales bacterium
CCGTTGGGCAACGTCTTTATAGGAAACCGTTCTACAGAAGGGGATTTTAAACAACTCTTGCCATACCTGCTTTTGAAAAGCCGTACCGGAGAGATCAAAAGGAACATTGAACTTCTTTCTCTTACCTGCAAAATATTCTTCCAACTGCCCTGCCGCCCTGCCTAATGCTCTCTCCGCCGGTTTTGGCCCTAATTTTCTGACCGACTCAACGGGCTGCTTGTTAAAAAATACTCCCTGCAAACCATTCTTTGAGGCCACCAGATACAGAGGTCCGATGAGTGATCTTATTTTATATTGAATTTGGTCCCTATTCTTCATCCATGCCGCCTTCCGCTATCTTCTCATGTTTGCCTTTATAAATTTCAGCAAGAAGATGCTTGGGTAAAAATGCGAAATTAGCGATCATCGTTGGTATCACGGCGCTGGCAATGACGGTTGTGACCAGAAAAGAATACTGGGCCTTGGTCACGATCCCGTGAGAAAGACCATAGAGGGAAGAAATGGTCCCAAAGGTAAGCCCGGTAGACATCATCAGGGTATAATACCACCTTTCCGATTTTTGCGTACGGAAAAGACCTATCACCGGATAAAGGCCAAAGATCTTGGAAAAAACTTTCCCAGCAAATAAAAGGATAAAAACAAAAGGAGCGGCCATCAGCGCAGGGACTGAAACCAGGGTTCCGGCCCTTAAAAAATAAAAAGGCGTCAAGAATCCGACAGTAAGAGTGCGGAAACGTCTCACCCAATGCTCTTCCTTGGTGGCAAATTCAGCCAGCAGAATACCGGCTATATAAGCGGGCAGTACGGCCTCGCTTCCTGACCAATAAGCCAGGGCCCCCAAGCTGAATAATACAAAGACCACCCACTTGGCCCTGATAGCAGCAGTCCTGTTGCCGTACGTTCGATGGATCAACACTGTTAAGAAAGGGAATAAAGACAAGATGACCGCGCTTGCCACGACAAAAGCAATTGTTTTATAAGTAAACGGGGCAAATAAAAGTCCTAAGACGATGACCGTGCCCAAGTCGTTGACAAAGCAGGCCCCTAAAATACCTTTACCGAATTCCGTTTTATTAAATCCTGTTTCAAGCATGACGGCATAAACAACAGCCATGGAAGTTGTGGAAAGAGCGACACCTGCCAGCAAGCTGGCACGCGGGTCCCAGTGAAGTAAAAAGCGCGCCACCACAGCACAGCCTAAAAATGGAGCAAGAAAACCGATCGCGCCAACCAAGGTCACTTCCTGCCATTTAGTACGGATGATCCTGGGATCAAGTTCTGCTCCGGCCAAAAACGTCAGCATCACAGCGCCGGTAGAAGCCAAAAAACGCAGCCATTCCGAATTGCCGCCCAACACATTGGGACTGCCCAGGGTACGCTCGGCAATGGCAGCCACCAGCACCCCCACACAGATCTCTACCAGAGCGATGGATATCCTCAGGTGATACGCGATGATCGTTGATACAACGGCAAGTCCGATCCAAAGCGCCGCGATAAAAAATATTTGTTCCATGCCAAATCCCTTTCTATAAAAAAACCCCTACCGGGTATTTCCAGGTAGAGGTCATTAGCCCGATATATCGGGCAGTTTGGGGCGAACCTCATCGCCACAAATAAAATTATAAGCTATTTTTTGTTGGTTTCAATCCTTTTTTGCTGACTTTATTAATGCCCGCAACCGCAGTTGTCATATCGTTCCTTAGGAAACTCCTGCATCTGCTTGAACAAGGCTTCTTTCTCTTGCGGACTTGTCAACCCGTCAATGGCCGGATACAGGATCATTTCTTCCTTTTGGTTGTGCGCCTCCAAAATGGCTATCAGGGCCTGCTCTCCTTCATCCGAATCCGGCTCTTGCCGGCGTACTTTCTGATGCAGGGCTTCCAATATCTCTTTGATCTGGGCATGTTCATGGCGCATCACGGCCGTGGGCCCGCCCTCCTTCATCCCCATCTTGGCTTCAAAAACAGGAAAAAGTATCTCTTCTTCCCAAAGGATATGACGCAAAAGGCCGGTCTTAAAAGCACGGAAAAACGGTTTGGCTTTGGAAAAATCCTTATGTTTTAATGCCTGGAATTCTTTAAGATAATTGTCCAACTCATCATGGTCATGGCCGTAAAAGCCAGTAACAGTGGCTTTTGACATATTAAATTCCTTCCTTAAGGTAAGATCATTTATCTCCCGATTTTATATAATTGATCATCACTTTTACCATAAAGGCAATGGTGGCAAAGGTGCCCAGGGCAAAGATGGTGTCCCCGGGAACACGCATCCAACGCCAGAAATTCATCACCGGCGTTTGCAAAAACTCGCTGCTGCGGGCATACCAATACCCATGCTCGACAGAAGCCCAGGTCTGCATGAGCCCCACGGGCAAGAGGCTGAAAACACACATGGCAAAAAGCCCGATATTCATGGCCCAAAAAGCAAAGCTGATGAGCTTGCCGTCCCAATCCGATTTGGAATCACAGATGCGCAGGCAAAAAAGCATGAGCCCGATGCCCAGCATGCCGTAAACCCCGAAGAGCGCGGCATGACCGTGAAGCGGGGTCGTATTAAGTCCCTGCATAAAATACAAGGCGATCGGCGGGTTGATCATAAACCCGAATAAGCCTGCCCCCACCATATTCCAAAAAGAGACAGCCACAAAGAAATAGATCGGCCATTTATACCGTGACAGCCATCCGGGCGTGCGTGCAAGATAAATGTTTTCCCAGGCCTCAAAACCCACCAGGACCAGCGGCACCACTTCCAAGGCGCTGAAGACCGCGCCAAAGGCCATGACCGAAACCGGGGTGCCTGAAAAGTACAGGTGGTGCAGGGTCCCGATGATCCCTCCTGAAAGAAAGATCGTCGAGGCAAAGATCACGGCACGGGCCGCATGCAAAGGTTTGACTAAGTTCATGCGTACAAACAAGAACGAAATAGCCACTGTGGCAAAGACCTCGAAAAAGCCTTCCACCCACAAATGGATGACCCACCAGCGCCAATATTCCATGACCGGAAGCGAGGTCTTCTGTCCCCACATCAGCCCGGCACCATAAAATCCGGCGATGGCGACTAAGGATATGGTGAACATCAGCAACAACGGCCTTTGTTCATCTTTTTTCTTCAAGGCCGGCCAAATGGCGCGTGCCACCAATACAAACCACAGGATGAGCCCGGCAAAAAGAGCAATTTGCCAGACCCGTCCCAGATCAACATATTCATAGCCCTGATCACCCCACCAGAACCAAGCATTACCGTTAAATTTATGGAAGATGCTCATCCACTCACCGGCCATGGAACCAAAGACGATCACCGCCAGCGCCCCTAAAAGGCCCAAAACGCCGACTGCCTGATATTTAGGTTCCTTGCAGCCGATCACCGGACCGATAAAAAGGCCCGCGGCCAGCCAGGCCGTGGCTATCCAAAAGAGCCCTAATTGAACATGCCAGGTACGGGTAACACTATAAGGAAGCCATTGGGCCAGCGGAATGCCATAAAATCCGTTTCCTTCGACACCGTAATGCGCGGTCACCATTCCGCAGGTGACCTGCAAGACGATCAGGAGCGCCACGACGATAAAATAAAGCAGCACCACTTTTTGGCTCGGTGTCAGGCTTGCCATATAAAAGGGGTCATTCAACGGCACCTTGGGTTCCTCGTCGTGCTTTTGGCTGCCGTAGAACCATACCATCAACCCAACGCCCGCCAATAATACGATAATACTGACACCTGTCCAGACAATAAGACCGGCCGTAGGCTGATTGTCAATGAGCTTCTCGTGCGGCCAGTTCATGGTGTAGGTATAACTTTTTCCGGGACGGTTGGTGGACGTGGCCCACGATGCCCAGAAAAAGAAATCGCAAAGTTGGCGCAATTTGACAGGATCGCTCATGGTCCCTGCAGGCATGGCATAGGCTGAACGTCCTTTGGAAAACACATCAGAATAATATAAAAAATTATCTTCAAAAGCCTGAGCCCGGACCGGATCGATCACGATGCGGTCTGTGGCCGGATCGTAGGTGTTCGTGCGGATCAAACTTTTTAGATGATCCAAAAATACGGCCTTAGCATCAGAGGATATATCATCGAATTTGGCACTGTATTGGGTTTGGGCCCAATCGTTTAAGATAAAAGTAAGCTCGCGGTGAAGCCAGTCAGCAGACCAATCCGGTGCCACATAAGCGCCATGGCCCCAGATCGTACCCACTTCCATGCCTCCGATGGACTGCCAGACGTTCTGGCCGTTTTGAATATCATCCACGGTCATTAAGACCTTCCCATCCGTGGTCATCACTTGCTTGGGGATGGGCGGCTTATTTTGATAAATTTCAAGGCCCTGCCAGCCTAATATCCCAAACGAAACGACGATCACCGCAATAAAGGCCCACCAGTACTTTCTCATAACCGATCCTCCACGTCTTTATTGTCCATGTTCACCTCATAAATAGCATCTCGTTATGTGATTACAGTCTAAAAAAGATCTTACTGCAAATCCAAAAGGCTTGTGTTCTTCAAAAAGTTGATATAAGCACGGCTCACCAAACTCCAGCGTTGATGCGCGCAACAGGGATTGCTTTCCGAACATTTTCCCCTTCCCATAAAACAACCATCCCATTGTTTGAGGCCTTCCAGAGCATCAATGAGCTCAAAAAGTTTGATCTGCGCTGGTTCTTTGGAAAGCCGGAAGCCTCCATTAAGGCCTTTTTTGGAAACCACGATCCCCTTGAGCGCCAACCTCTGCAAGACCTTGCCTAAATAATTCCTGGGAGCGCGTATTTTCCGGGCAATGCACCCTGCCCCTTCGATCTGCCCCAATGGAAGACGGGAAAGCTCCAGTAATGCCTTGATTGTCAGTAAACTTGTTTTTGATATCATAATCACACCTCTACATGCAATTTAGTAACAACTATAACCAAGATACCAAAACCGCTCAATCCGTAGTACTACGTAGACTTGACTTCTTCGTGCATTTTGCCAAAGGTATCTTCTTCCGGGACGCGGAAAATAAAAGGGAGCATATAAGCGAGCCATCCAAAGGCAGCCATGATCCATAACGCGGCGGCAATGCCCAAGATCTGCATATATTGGTCAGGGAAAAAAGCCACCATGATCCGTTGCACCATGGCAGCGCCAATGCCAAGGCCGACCATCCATAATATCCACAAAGGCCTCTTGAGACGTGCCCCCTCGCCGGAGTGGCTTAAGATCACCATGCTTGCGACACTAAAGGTCATGAGGCTAAAGCCGCCGATAAAGGTAATGTGCAGCATGATGACACCATAGTTGCTGAAGATGGCTGCCAGCCAATAGCCAATGGCCACCATCCATGCAGAGACCCAGATCAGGCGGGCATAAAGATCGCAGCCCCGCACAAATTTAAAGATGCCTGTCATGGAATATACGATGGTCACAGCCAAGGCGCGCAACGCATAAGCTATACCCGCAAATCCCAGGCCTTCCAGCCAAAAAGAAACAAATATCATCGCCATGCATACTGCATAAATTATAAGGGAATAGGCCTTTCTTTCTTCTTGAGGGACTTCGCATGCCTGCTCATGTTCTTGGGCCCGGCGATAGGTGCCCAAAAGCCTGGGGATCAGAAAACCCCCTATCCCGACGACCACAGACAACAAAAATCCCTGTTCCATCATGTCCCTTCCCGCTTTCAGCGACCAGGGAGGCAAGACGCCCATCTGTCCTAAGACCGAAGCTGCCACACCTGTGATACCGTTGAATACCCCAAAAGGGACCCATATTAATTCCAGGGGAGGCTTGGGTCCGTCTGTTGTTTTAGGACGGCGCGTGACGCGCACCAGGGCAAATCTCATGAGTGCGATCAACCAAACAGCAAATAAAATTTCTGCGATGACCCATTCCTGCAGGCTCAAGAATAGAAGCATACCGATGATCAAGAAGAAAAAAGAGGAAATTTCCCATCCCGTGGCCTGACGGGTAGCGGTAAAACGCGGCAAGGCCGTGGTCAAAAATCCGATGATAAAACAATTCATATAAACCAGGGACTGGACAGAGGAATGGTAAAATCCAAGGCTGCTGCTGATTTGCGGGATGGGATTTACGGTGCTGTTCTCACTGGTGGGTGTTTTCACCTATGCGAACTTTTATCTCGCCCGGCCGCCGTTCGAACTGAGCACGGCCGGCCTGGGCAGCGTCTTTTTCATCTACCTGTTCGGCTGCATCGTTACGCCGTTGTCCGGGCGATTCCTGGATCGCAATGGTTTTCG
>CAZFON010000110.1:0-2111 GCA_964520185.1 uncultured Planctomycetales bacterium
GGTAGATCGCTTTGACCGCCGCCTCAGTCTTGCCGTCTTGATATTGGCTTTCCACAAACTGTAACGAGCGTTGATTGTGTTGGGGGAAAAGCCACGTTTCCGGCAAACCGGCGCCGGCGCTGACAGGGCCGCTGAAAACACCTTCGACTTTTCTAAAACGCCGCAATAATGATTCGGTTTCTTCCTGTATCTTCAATTCTCCGCGGTCAATGATGCCCACCCAGTCCGCCAGGCGTTCCACTTCATCAATATCATGGGACGAAATAAAAACAGTCCAGTTCTCCGTCTCGGTGATCTTTAAAATACCGTCTATGAATTCCTGACGGACCAGGGGATCAAGTCCGCTGAAGGGTTCATCCAAAACGACCAATTTAGGGCGATACGCCAGGGAAGAGATCATGGAAACCTTCATCTTCATGCCCCGGGATATGTTCTTTATCTTTTCTTTGGCCGGCAGGTCGAACTGACCGGTCAGCTCCTGGCAAAATTTATCGTCCCAGCTTGGGTACATCTTTTTACAATAATCAAAAAACTTCCCGATTTTCATCCATTCAGGCAGCTCCTGGTTCTCAGAAACATACCCGATCTGCCTGAATTCTTCCGGCCCCAATTTCCTGGAATCAACCCCTAAAACTTCAGCCGTACCTCTTGAGGGCGACAAAATGTTCATGATGGTTTTTATGGTCGTGGTCTTACCCGCCCCGTTCGGCCCTAAAAAAGCGAATATGCTCCCGCCGGGGACCTTCAGGTCCAGATCATGGACCGCCTCCTTGGGGCCGAATTTTTTGGTCAAGTTAAATGTCTGAATGGTATAGCTCATCCGCAGCCTCCTTATTTTCCTTCATGCCAATATTCATTGATGGCATCAAAAAGCTCTTTCTTTTTTATGGAAAGCCGTTTGGATTCAATGACCAAACGCTCAACTTCCGTTTGCAGGATCTGCTGTCTTTGTTCGAGCGTAGCCTCGCTGATCTCCGCCACGACACTGCCTATCCCGGGACGGATTTCCAATAATTTGGCCTGGACCAGATGATTGATGACCTTTTGGACCGTATTGGGATTGATCTTAAGCTCACGGCTGATCTCCCTTACAGAAGGAAAAGCATCGCCGCTTTTAAGCCGCCCTGAAACAATGGCTTTTTTCACGGCGTAGACCACCTGCTCATATATAGGAATGCCAGATTTAAAACTAACGGAAAAATTCAGCATATGGGACCTTTTTAAAACTAACGTTCAACTGTTTAAGTGTAGTATTGCACATAGTACACCAATTGTCAAGTCCACTTAGCGGCTGCTGGTAACATTCACCCGATGACAGATGCCATTGACCGGGCAAAGGGAACACTTCGGCGAAATGGGCTTGCAAACATTTTGGCCCCAGGTCACCAATAAGGCGTTGTAATCTATCCAATACTTTACCGGTAATTTCTTCCTTAAAGCAAATTCTGTTTGGTCCGGGGTCTTGGTTTTAACATAACCTACCCGGTTGGAAATGCGGTGGACATGGGTGTCCACGCATATGCCAGGTTTCCCGAAGCCTTCCGTCAATACCAGATTCGCGGTCTTGCGGCCCACACCCTTGAGCGTCAAGAGCAAGTCCAGATCATCCGGCACCTTCCCGCCGAAATGATCGATCAGGCCATTGCAAATATCATGGATCCGATGGGCTTTGGTCTTATAAAAACCCACGGGATAAATTAATTTTTGCAATTCGGCAACAGGGACCTTGAGCATGCCCTCCATGGTGTCGGCACGGGCAAAGAGCCGTTCGCTGGCAGGCAAGGTTGTTTTATCCTGGGTACGCAGGGAAAGCAGGCAGGAGATCAGCACCAAAAAAGGGCTCTTATATTTCTTCCCCACCAGGGTCACCGACGGGTCAGGCAGATCACGCATGGCGATCTTCAACCGCCTGATGAGTTCTGCTATCTGTTTATTGTCTAAAAGTTTGTCAGACATTTTCTTCCCTAAAGGACTGAATTTGAACTCTTATTCTTCATACATTAAAGATGAAGCAGCTATTCTGTTTTCGAAACATTCAGGGATTTTTGGTCAAATGTCCCCGTTTCGAAAACAGAATAGCTGTTCATCGTCATCTGTGAAAGAAAGAATAA
>CAZFON010000110.1:2211-6207 GCA_964520185.1 uncultured Planctomycetales bacterium
TCCCCGTTTCGAAAACAGAATAGCTGTTCATCGTCATCTGTGAAAGAAAGAATAAATATTTCTCTTAGATCACAAATCGCTGAAAACGTAACCCATGTCTTCAAGGGTGGAGTAGTCTTCGCGCCAGTTGGAAGCGGTCTTCACAAAAAGCTCTAAGAACACCTTTTGTCCAACCAGCTCTTCCAGGTCTTTTCGCGCTTCGGTACCTGCCTGCTTCAGGACAGCACCGGCCTTGCCGATAACGATCTCTTTCTGGGATTCGCGCTCAACCAGGATGGAAGCGCGGATATGCAGCACCTTGCCGCGTTTGGGTTGGACCCCCTCGATGAGAACGGCGATCGAATGGGGGATTTCTTCACGCATCATCATGAATAGCTTCTCCCGGATCAGGTCCGACATGGCCATGCGCTGAGGGAGATCCGTGATGATGTCCACGGGATAAAGGAACGGTCCGACGGGCATATGCTCGAACAATATATCAAGCAGCTTTTTGACATTGGTGCCTCTGAGGGCGGAAAGCGGCAATAAGGTCAGATCGCTCATTTCCGTCAACAATGTACCGCGGGTCTCTTCCCAGAGCCGGACATACTCCGGCACAAACTTGCCTTTGGTAATATCGACCTTATTGAGGCCAACGATAATGGGCTTGCCGCATCCGCTAAGACGGCTGATCACGTACTTTTCTTCCTGGCCTGTTGTTTCGCTGGCATCCACCAGGTGAATGACCGCGTCCACTCCGTTGATACTGCCTAAAGAAGTTTTGTTCATGTATTTATCAAGCTTGTCCTTGCCGATATGCAGGCCCGGCGTGTCGATGAAAACGATCTGTCCCCTCTCGTCGGTATGAATGCCTCTTATCTGATGACGGGTAGTTTGCGGCACATCGGAGACAATGGAAACCTTCTCACCTAAAATAGCGTTAAGAAGGGTGGACTTGCCCACATTGGGCCTGCCCACAATGGCCACCATGCCGCTTTTAAATTTATTATCAGTTTCTTTTTTCATTTTCGATATCTCCAAACAGCAATGACCACGCCTGTAAATAAAAACAAATTAACGATATTATAACAGCGCCAGACCAGGTCCTTGGAAGAAAAACCCGAGGGCGCCATTAAAAGGCAGCAGATCCACACGCCCATAAGCCAATAGATCGATATGTCCGCTGAGGAACGTCGCCGAACTATCCTGACGATCAAGGGGATGTTAAAGAAGGGCAATACGATGGCGGCCACCAGGCCGATATGATCCAACAGGTCCATATGCTGTTTTTCCTTTATGTTAGTGCGAAAAATCTGGCCAGTTCCTTCATGCGCCCCTCAACCTCGCGTAACGACAATGAAGCTGTCCGGGCGACCCCAAAACCCTGCACGTTAAAAGAAGCCACCGTTGTGGCATAGGCACAGGCCCGACGCAGGGTCTTCTCATCGAGTTTCTCGGAACGGCTTAGATATCCCATCAAGCCGCCGGCAAAGGTGTCTCCGGCGCCAGTCGGATCAATGACCTTTTCAACCGGATAGGCCGGAAAAGAAAACATGACCTTGTCGCTGTAAAAAAGCACGCCGTGCTCGCCTTTTTTGATGACGATCATCCGCGGTCCCATGGCCCGCAGGCGGCGGGCGGCCATGATCAGATTATTTTCACCCGACAAGGACCTCGCTTCCGCGTCGTTGGCCACGAACAAATGCACCATCTTCATCAGGTGGCGCAGGGATTTCTGTTTGTGGGCGATCCATAGATTCATGCTGTCCAAACCTATCAAACGGGGTGACTTTACGTGCTTAAGCAACTGGATCTGCAGGTCGGGATCGATATTGGCCAAAAAAACATTGGGCAAGTGCCGTTGATGTTCCCGTAATTCAGGCACATAATGTTGCAGGGCCCCCAGCTCCGTAGCCAGGGTCACCGCCGTATTCAGGTCCTCTTTCTTATATTCTCCCCTCCAGCGAAAGGTTTTCTCCTTGCTGATAACCACCGCCGAGCAATCGATGCCCTTGGCTTTCAGGAAATTCAGGTGCTTGAGAGGGAAATCCCGGCCCACCACCGCCGCCAAATGCACATCCGTAAAAAGACGCGCAGACATGGCAAAATGTGCGGCCGAGCCGCCCAGCATATCTTTTTTTGTTCCCGATGGTGTTTTGACATGGTCCAGCGCCACCGTCCCTAAAACAATAAGGCTCATAAAAAGTTCTTCCTCTATTCTCCGATGATCTTGATCAATACCCGCTTGTCACGGCGTCCGTCGAACTCGCCGTAGAAGACCTGCTCCCAGGGGCCGAAATCCAACTTGGCCCTAGTAACGGCGATGAGAACTTCACGGCCCATGACCTGGCGTTTCAGGTGGGCGTCCGCATTGTCCTCCCCCGTGTCATTGTGCCTGTACTGGGAAACAGGCTCATGGGGGGCCAATTTCTCAAGCCATGCATCGTAATCATGCAAAAGTCCACTTTCGTCATCATTGATATAAACGCTGGCGGATATGTGCATGGCATTGACCAGGCATAACCCCTCTTGGATGCCGCTTTTGTCCACGGCATCCTGCACCTGCGGGGTGATGTTGATAAAGGCCCTGCGGGTTCTGGCGTGAAACCACAATTCCTGACGATAATGTTTCATTATTTAGCGGTCTGCTTTTTCTTCTTTTCCAGCTGTTTGATGTAAAGCTTAAAATGCTCATCTTTAAGCAGGTTGTCCAGGTCCGCATCGCCTTTTAAATACTCAAAATCATCATACCCGAAATCAATGGCACGGGTCAAAGCTGACAGGGCGGCGCGGGTCTGGTTAAGCAGCGCATAAGAACAAGCCAGGTTATAAAAAACCAGGGCATCTTCTGGCCTGAGCTGGGCGAGCTTCAAGTCCACTTCCAGCCCCTTTTGCCACATGCCCGCCTTGGTGTACAGGTCCCCGAGAACGCTGAGCGCCTCGATGAAGTTGGGCGTGCCTTTGAGGATATTCTCGTAAAAAGCTATTTCAAAATCGATGTCCTCTTTTTTACGCGATATTTTAGGCGCGTGTTCTTTGCGCATGGATGCATCCTTTCTATTTTTTCTTCAAATACTTGTTCATGCGGACCACCGCTTCTTTCAAATTATCATAACTTGAAGCATAGGAGATCCTGACATGTCCGCCGCAGCTCTTTCCGAAAGCGTCCCCGGGCACCAGGGCCACCTTTTGTTTCAAAAGCAAATTTTTGGCAAAATCCATGGCGCTTTCCCCTGATGCCGCAATAGAAGGGAACGCATAAAAAGCGCCCTCAGGCATATGACAGCTCAAACCGATATCGTTCAAGGCAGCGACGATAAAACGGCGGCGGCGGTCATATTCCTTTCTCATGGCCTGCACTTCGCCGTTAGGGTTCTTCAAGGCCTCGATGGCCGCCATTTGGCTGGTGATCGGCGCGCAAAGGCTGGTGTACTGGTGGATCTTGGTCATGGCCCCTATAAGGTCCGCCGGACCGCAGGCATAACCGATACGGAAACCTGTCATGGCATAGCTTTTTGAAAAACCATTAAGATAAATGACCCTGTTCTTCATCCCGCGGCAGGTGGCCATCGGCGTATGTTCGAAATCATACGTCAGCTCATCATAGATCTCGTCGCTAATGACCAGCAGGTCATGCTTGCAGATGACACGGGCGATCGCTTCCAGTTCATTTTTGGAATAGGAAACGCCGGTGGGGTTGGAGGGATACCCCAACAGGATGCCGCGCACACCGGGCTTGACAGCCCTCTCTATCTGCTGTGGCGTTATTTTGAATCCATTGTCGATGGAGGTCTTTAAAAACACCGCTTGCCCGCCGGCCAGCTCTACCACCGGGCCGTAAGCCACATAGGAGGGCTCGGGGATCATGATCTTCTCGCCGGGGTTAAGGATGGCACGCATGGCCAGGTCCAGCGCCTCACTTACCCCGACGGTGATCAGGATCTCTTCTTCCGGGTCATAATTAAGCTTGCGGCGTTTTTTCAAAAATGCGGCAATTTCACTGCGCAACCCCAGCAT
>CAZFON010000111.1:0-6192 GCA_964520185.1 uncultured Planctomycetales bacterium
GAAAATTCGAGACCTATCATACCCAAGGCATTGATACGGATATGTCTTTTCTGGAAATGTTGGACGTGCTCAATGAAAGGCTGACGAAGGAAGGCAAGGACCCCATTGCTTTTGACCATGACTGCAGGGAAGGTATTTGCGGTACCTGCGGGGCCGTGGTCAACGGCCAGCCGCATGGCCCTGTCAGAGGAACAACCCTCTGCCAGCTTCATATGCGTTCATTTAAAGACGGTGAGACCCTGGTGATCGAGCCGTGGCGCGCCAAGGGTTTTCCCATCACTAAAGACCTTTCTGTAGACCGTTCAGCCTTTGACCGTATTATCAGCGCCGGGGGTTTTATTTCTGTTAAAACCGGCCAGGCGCCGGAAGCTAATACCATCCTGGTGCCTAAAGAAGCTTCTGACACGGCCATGGATGCCGCACAATGCATCGGCTGCGGGGCTTGTGTTGCAGCCTGCCCCAACGGCTCAGCCATGCTCTTTGTCGGCGCCAAGGTTTCTCATCTCAATAATCTTCCCCAGGGGACTTCTGAGAAAAAAATGCGTGTGCTCAGCATGGTCGATCAAATGGATAAGGAAGGCTTTGGTAATTGCCGTAATTCCTATGAATGTGAAGCCGCTTGCCCTAAAGACATCAGTGTTGCCCATATCGCGCGCATGAACAGAGATTACCGTCAGTCTAACTTACCTTAACGCGCTGCCGGACAAAGCTCGCGCAGGTTCCCATTACCATACAGATTATGCTTATCGATAAAAATACGCTTCAAAAGTATGATGTGCCAGGCCCAAGATACACCAGTTATCCGACGGCGCCTCAATGGACCAAGGATCTGACAGGGGATGCCTATGCCTCGGTATTAAAGGCCTTCGGCCAGAATGACAAGACCCTTTCGCTGTACATCCATATTCCGTTTTGCGAACAGCTCTGTTATTTTTGCGCCTGTAACAAGGTCATCCGCGCCAATGACGAAAAAGTGGGGGACGAATTCTTAAACCATCTTTTCAAAGAAATAGATATGGTGGCGTTCCATATCCAACGTCGTAAGATCATCCGCCAATTGCATTGGGGCGGAGGGACCCCGACCTACCTGTCCGAAAACCAGATCGAACGGCTCTTCCATAAGGTCCAATCCGTTTTTGATATTGATTTCAAAGAAGAGATCGCCATCGAAGTCGACCCTCGTACGGTGCCATACAGCAAATTAAAAGTTTTGCGCAAGCTTGGGTTTAACCGCATTTCAATGGGCGTACAGGATTTTAACAAAAAAGTACAAGACGATATCAACCGCATCCAATCCTACGAGCAGGTGCGGGATATCCACCAATGGTGCCGTGAGCTTGGATTTGAATCGATCAATTATGACCTGATCTATGGTCTGCCGTACCAAACCAAGGAAACGTTTAAGAAAACGGTGGATCTGGTCATCGGTTTAAAGCCGGACCGCATTGCTCTTTATAGTTTTGCCTATGTGCCATGGCTTTCCAAACCGCAGAATAAGTTCAATCTTGAGGCTGTTCCGTTGCACGATGAAAAATTGGATATTTTTATCCAATCACGCGAAAAACTGCTTGCCTCAGGCTATCAGGCCATTGCCATGGACCATTTTGCCCTGACCACGGACAGCATGGCCAAGGCCTTTAATGAAGGTAAGCTTCACCGTAATTTCATGGGATATACGTTAAAGCCCGCAGATGAATACATCGGCATGGGACCTTCAGCCATCAGTTTCTTGGAAAATACCTATATTCAAAACACCAAAATCCTGCCAGAATATTACGAATTGATCACCCGCAAGCTCTTGCCGGTGGAAAGAGGCAAGTCCTTGACCCAGGATGACATCATCCGGCAATGGACCATCAACAGCCTCATGTGTGCCTTTCAGGTGGACAAGAGGATGTTTTTTCATAAATTCGGTTTTGAGTTCGAGGATTATTTCGAGATGGAAGCCCAGCACCTCCATGATTGTATCGAAGACGGGTTGATCGTGGAAGATGTCCAACGCATCAGCGTCACAGATCTTGGAAAGATCTTTATCCGTAATGTGTGCATGGGTTTTGATCATTACCTGAGGCAAAAAAATGGCCACCAGCGCTTCTCAAGAACAATCTGACATTCTATTGGCGTTCCAGGGCAAGAATAAACATGTTCCGGTATGGTTCATGCGCCAGGCAGGACGGTATCTGCCACAATACCAGTCTCTCAAGGCCAACCGTCCTTTAAGCGAGCTATTTCGGGACCCGGAGATCGCCGGCGCCATCACCTTGCAGCCTTTGGAGATGTTAGGAGTAGATGCAGCCATTCTATTTGCCGATATCCTGACCATGCCTTCAGGCATGGGCTTCAGGATCGATTTTGTCAACGGCAAGGGGCCGGTCATCAATAACCCCATCTATAATGCCGGAGACCTGGACCGTTTAGGTAAATTCAGCGGATTGGAACATGTCAGCCGGACCATTCAATTGATCAATGCCGTTCTGCCGTCCTCCATTCCTTTGATCGGTTTTGCAGGTTCTCCTTATACGGTAGCGACCTATTTGTGCTCCAAACATACACACATGATGTACGAAAGCCCCCAAGTTTTCCATCAATTGATGGGGCTTTTGACGGACAATACCATTGCCTATTTAAAACAGCAAAAAGAGGCCGGTATTAAATTATTTCAACTCTTTGACACATGGGCAGGGAGCCTCCGGCGGGAAGATTATGAAATTTTTGTGCTGCCCTACGTGCAAAAGATCTTTAAGGCCGTCAAACTTCCATCCATTTATTACCTTAAGAACTGCGCTCATTTGATGGATCTAATGGAAAAAAGCGGGGCAGAGTTCCTTTCCGTTTGTGAAACGGTCAATATTAAAGACATTAAGACTAAAAAGGGCATCCAGGGTAATTTATTGAACAGCCTTTTATATGCCGATGACAAGACGATCATCGAAGAGACCAAGATTTTGCTGAAGGCAGCCAAGGCCAATCACCGCAAATATATCTTCAATCTGAGCCATGGCGTTATGCCGGATGTTAATCCTTTAAAATTGAAATTGATCGTCGAGGAAGTACATAAGTTTAAATGGATTTAGATAGTCAGAAATACAGGCCATAGGCCGTTGTATTTCTGAATTATTAGATAAGATTGGCGGAAAAAGGCGACCGCAGCCGAATAAAACTCCAACAAAGCCTCTTCTAAAAAATGTACCTGTCACCTTTTTTAAGGATTAATGATGAAACGTATTGCGATTATTGGCGGGGGGATATCGGGGCTGGCTGTTTTGCATTATTTGCATCAGCGCTTCGGCAATAACGTACAGATCACCCTTTATGAGCGTGAAGCTTTGGTCGGCGGCACGATCCGGACCTTTAAAAAAGATTCCTGCCTTTTTGAATGGGGACCCAATGGTTTTTTAAATAATCAGCCTGCTACCTTAGAATTAATAGAGGAGCTTGGCCTATCAGACCAGATCGTCACAGCGCAGGCAGCTTCAAGCCAGCGCTTCATTCAAATTGACGACCATCTGCAATCCATCCCCACTGATCCGGTATCCTTTATCAAGACGCCATTATTGTCATCAAAAGACAAACGGACCTTGATCAAGGGCCTTTTTAAGAAAAACATCTCCAAAGACACCTCAATTTATGATTATGTTTGCCGCCGTTTTTCTGCCTCAATCGCAGATACCCTGGTTGACCCTTTTATCAGCGGCATTTATGCAGGGGACATCAAACGCCTGCACATGGCCGCGGCTTTTCCTAAATTAAAACGCAAGGGGGCGCAAAGGTCCCGTCTCTGCTCTTTTAAAGGAGGCATGGGGCAGATCATCGAGGTGCTATATAACCGATATAAAAACCTTATCCGGACGAATGCAGAAATAAATTCCATACCCAATGATGCCGATATCACCATCGTATCAACCAGCGCTTATGTTGCTTCTGCCATCGTTATGAATTCAAACCCGGTTTTGGCCGATATCCTGCTTCAAATACCCTATGCCCCGGTGGCCGTCGTAGGTTTGCTTTTTAAAAAGGATTCATTTAAGAGGAAACCCACGGGGTTCGGTTATTTGATCCCTTCCAGGGAAAATAAAAATATCCTGGGGGTCTTGCTGGAAAGCAATGTTTATGCCGCACGATCTGCTGAAGACCAGGTCATGGTACGCATCTTATCAGGAGGGATGCATCATCCGGACATTGTAAATGAGCCCCAAGAAAGGATCTTAGTGGAAGCGGTCAAGGAAATAGACCATGTTTATGGCCTTACGGCCAATCCTATTGAAACCTTTGTCAAATTATGGCCAAGGGCCATCCCGCAATATGAGATCAATTATCCCCACCTGCGTGCCACCATTGCCGAACAATGCGCCAAAACTGCAGGGCTGTATCTGTGTGCCAATTACCTGGATGGCATTTCCTTCAATGACTGCATCTGCAACGCTAAGAGCCTGGCCGGAGAGTTAAGGGTCTGATGCCCTGCGGGCTTGCTATCTTAAGCATCTGGTGAGATAATATAACAATGATTTCTCCCTCTGAAGCTCATAGGCTGATTTTGCAGAATGCCAAGCTTTTTCCCATTGAAGCAGTCCAGCTCACCAAAGCAGTCGGACGGGTCTTGCGTGAAAATATCAGCAGTGACCGTGACCAGCCGCCATTTAACAAAAGTCTCATGGACGGCATCGCCATTGCTTATGATACCTGGCAAAAAGGCCAGAGAAACTTCTTCATTGAAGCTGTCATACCACCCGGCATTGCCCCTAAGCCTTTAAAAAACATATCTCATTGCGTTCAGATCATGACCGGTGGCGTTGTACCCAAGGGCTGTGATTGCATCATCCCTATTGAGCAGATACGCGTGGAAGGAGATATGGCCCAGTCTAAAGATTGGACCATGACCAAAAAGCACCAATACATCCGCCTGCAAGCCGCTGACGGCAAAAAAGGCCAGGTGCTGCTTAAGTCAGGCTGCAGGCTTTGGGCGCCCCATATAGGGATCGCTGCCAGCGTAGGGAAGGTCAGCCTTAAGGTCAGCGCTATTCCCAAGATCGCAGTCATCTCCACCGGCGATGAGTTGGTGGAGATCCGTAAACCTGTCAAGCCGTACCAAACCCGGCTGTCCAATTCGTACGCCTTGCAGGCCTTATTGAACCAAGCCCAGTTAGGGGATATCCAGATCTATCACCTGCGTGATAACAAGATAAAGATGCTTCAAAGCATCAAGGAAATTTTGAAGAAATCTGATGTACTGGTCTTGAGCGGGGGAGTGTCCATGGGTAAATTCGATTATGTCCCCGGTGTATTGCAGGAATTAGGCATCAAACAATCTTTTCATAAAGTCTCCCAAAAACCTGGAAAACCATTCTGGTTTGGCATGGCCCGAAGCGGTAAAGCGGTTTTTGCGTTACCGGGAAATCCGGTCTCTACTCAAATTTGCGCCTATCGCTATGTCATTCCTTATTTAAAAAAATCCAGCGGCCTGGAAGTCAAACAGGAATTTGTCCCTATGTTAGACAAGGTCAATATCCAATCGGACCTTACGCAATTCTTGCCCGTTGCCAAAGGACGGCTGGTACCTACCGGCGGTTCCGGCGATTTTGCCTCTTTGGCCGAAGCGGACGGATTTATCGAATATGAAAGCCATAAAGCCCAAAATCTTTGGCCTTATTTTAGCTGGCGGGTATAGCACACGCATGGGGCAGGATAAATTCTTCCTTGAATTTAACGGCAGGCCTCAAGTAGAGCATATCCACGAGTTGCTGGATAAATTCTGCGCCCAAGTTTTTCTCTCCAAAAGAAAAGACCAAAAACCTTACCCAGACCTGACTTGCATCGATGACGCCGATGAGTTTTCCGGTCATGGCCCTCTGGGCGGCATCTTGTCTGCCATGAAACAATATCCTGACGCTGATTGGCTGGTTGTAGCTTGCGATCTGCCCTTTATCACCAAGGAGACCATCCAAATGCTTTTGGAAGGCCGCGATCCTCAAAAGCAGGCCACTGCCTTTATCAGCACCCATGACGGATCGCCAGAGCCTTTATGCGCTGTCTGGGAGAAACGTGGCTTTGACTCTTTTTTAAAACTATTCAATGAAGGCCTGCATTGCCCGCGCAAGGTCCTTATCCAAAGCAACACGCAGTTGCTTAAACAAACCGATCCGCGTTGGCTGGAAAATATCAATACCCCTCAGGAATACGAAAAAGTAATGGCCC
>CAZFON010000112.1:0-6181 GCA_964520185.1 uncultured Planctomycetales bacterium
CCCTCGGTCAAAGGCCAGCAGCTTAATGTCACGCTGCAAGGCAAAAGCACGTTGAGCACGCCAAAGGAATTTGAAAAGATCATTTTACGCATCGATCCCGACGGTTCCAGGGTTTATCTGCGTGATGTCGCTTCGGTTGCCTTGGGGGGACTGGATTATTCCACCCGTGCCCGCATCAATGGCCGTCCGTCGGCAGCAGTGGCCATTAAAATGGAGCCCACGGCCAATGCCGTGGCCACCGCTGCTCTGGTACGCGAAAAGGTGGAGGCGTTGACCAAGTTTTTCCCTCCGCACGTAATTGTTAATTATCCCCTGGACCAGTCAGCTTTTGTACGCATTTCCATTGAAGAAGTCGTCAAGACCCTTCTGATGGCCATCTTTTTAGTGTTCCTGGTCATGTATTTGTTCCTGCAAACCTTCCGGGCGACCCTGATCCCCACCATCGTGGTACCCGTGGCCTTGATGGGCGCTTTTACAGTGCTCAAGTCCCTGGGCTTCTCTATTAATGTGCTTACCCTTTTTGGCATGGTCTTGGCCATAGGGATGGTGGTTGATGATGCCATTGTGGTGGTTGAAAATTGCGAGAGGCTCATGCGTGACGAGGGTCTTTCTCCTCATGAGGCCAGTATCAAGGCCATGGAACAGATCACCGGCGCCTTGATCGGCATATCATTGGTTTTAACGGCAGTGTTTATCCCCATGGCTTTTTTCAGCGGTTCCGTGGGTGCGATTTACCGTCAGTTCTCCATTTCCCTGGTTTCATGCATGTTATTTTCAATATTTCTGGCCCTGACCCTGACCCCAGCGTTGTGCGCGGCCATCCTGAAGCCCATTGAAAAAGAAAAATACGAGCACAAAAGGGGATTTTTTGGATGGTTCAATCATTTTTTCAACAGCGGCCGCAACACCTATCAAAATATCGTCTCCCGGATGCTGAAGCATACGGGACTTTTTTTCCTGATCTTTCTGGCCATCATCGTAGCCGTGGTGATCCTCTACAAGCGCCTGCCGTCTTCCTTTTTGCCTGAGGAGGACCAGGGTTATTTCATTACCAATATCCAGCTTCCCGTCGGGGCTACCCAGGAAAGGACCCTGGCCGTGTTGAAAAAAGTAGAAAAATATTTCCTAAACCAGCCGGAGATCAAGGAGATCATCACCGTGGCCGGCTTCAGCTTTAACGGCCGCGGGCAAAATTCCGCGTTGTCCTTTATCCGCCTTAAGGACTGGAAAGAAAGGCCCGGGGATATTCATAAGGCGCCGGCCATCATCCGACGGGCTTTCGGCTCTTTTTCCCAGATCAAGGACGCCATCATTTTCCCTGTCAACCTGCCTCCCATTCCTGAATTAGGGACATCCTCAGGCTTTGATCTGCAATTGGAAGACCAGGGAGGGGTGGGGCACCAGAAACTCATGGAGGCCCGCAGCCAACTGATGGCCATGGCCGTCAAGGACCCCAACGTTTTCGGTGTGCGTATGCAAGGTCTGGAAGACGCAGCGCAGTTGAAGATCGATATTGACGAGAACAAGGCCAGCACGCTGGGCGTGTCCTTGGGTGATATCAATACCGCCTTGCAGGCCAATTTTGGTTCGTTCTATGTGAATAACTTTGTGCACGGCAATCGCGTGCAGCGGGTCATTGTCATGCTTGAGGCGCCCTACCGCATGCTGCCTACGGACGTTGATAAAGTTTATGTGCGTAATATTAACGGAGGCATGGTTTCTCTTTCGAGCCTGGTGCATATGCACTGGACGTACGGTTCTCCGCAGCTGCAGCGTTATAACGGCTTCCCATCGTTGGAGGTCGTCGGCTCCGCGCCCCCGGGCAAAAGTACGGGTGATGCCATGAACGTCATGGAAAAGTTGATCAAGCAATTACCCAAGGGCATTGGCTTTGAGTGGACAGGGCAGTCCTATGAAGAGCTCCTGTCAAGCGCCCAGGCCCCGGTGCTTTATCTGTTATCTCTAGTTGTGGTTTTTTTGGCCCTTGCCGCGCTGTATGAAAGCTGGTCCATTCCTTTTGCCGTCATGATGATCGTACCTTTGGGTATCGTGGGTTCCCTGCTGGCTGCGACCTTGCGCGGTTTGCCTAATGACGTTTATTTTAAGGTGGGACTTTTGGCCATCATCGGATTGTCGACGAAGAATGCTATTTTGATCGTGGAATTTGCCAAGGACCTTCAGGCCCAGGGCAAGGACCTGGTGACCGCGACCCTGGAGGCGGCGCACCTGAGGATGCGGCCGATCCTGATGACTTCCCTGGCCTTTATTTTGGGCGTGACCCCTTTGGCGTTAAGCACGGGTGCCGGTGCCGCCAGCCAGCATGCCATCGGCACAGGTGTTGCCGGGGGCATGTTTTCAGCCACCTTTTTAGCTATTTTCTTTGTACCGATATTTTTTGTCGCGGTGCGGCGTCTTTTTGCGCCGAAGCCGAAGGGTAAATTGAAATGAGCAAAGGCATTCTGATTTGTTTATGTCTTACATTGGCAGGCTGCACTCTTATCCCAGCCTATCATCGTCCGGCCTCGCCGGTACCGCCGCGGTACCTCAATATGAGCCCGTCGGCAATGGTAGAGAAGGCCAAAACATCTGACATCGGCTGGCAGGGATTTTTTAAAGACCCCAGGTTACGCAAGCTCATCGAACTGGCTTTAAAGAACAACCGCGATTATAAGGTGGCCTTGTTAAATGTCGAGCAACTCCGTGCCCAATACCGTATCCTGGGCTATGCCCTGCTTCCGACCTTTGAGATCGATGCATCAAGCATAGAGCAACGGCAACTGGTGACAAACAATAAATATGTCAAGTCGCACAATTACAACATCAGCCTCAATAGCTCTTATGAACTTGATCTCTTCGGACATATCCGCAGCCTTAAGGCACAGGTTTTGGAGCAGTATCTGGCCACCCAAGAAGCTTCCCGCGCCGCCCGGATCTCCCTGGTTGCGGCCGTCGGTATACAGTATTTGACGGAGCGTGCGTTGGATGAACAGTTACAATTGTTACAGTTGACCCTCAAGTCCGTTGAGTCGTATGAGGATTTGATCAACAAAAGCTATCAATTGGGCAATGCTTCGGCGTTGGCCCTGTATGAGTCCCAAGCCCAGTTGCAATCCATCAAGGTGGCCATTGCCACGGATGAACGTTTATATGCCCAGGCCCGCGATAGCCTGGTGCTTTTAGTCGGAGAGACCCTGCCTCAAGATCTCCCCTCAGCGCGTCCCCTGGAAGAAGGAGACCTGATGGCAGACCTGCCGGTGGGGCTGTCTTCCGACTTAATGGAGCGTCGTCCGGATATCCTGGAAGCTGAGCATCAACTAAAAGCTGCGAATGCCAATATTGGTGTCGTAAAAGCCGCTTTTTTCCCCAGTATCACGTTGACCGCGTCTGATGGGACAGCCAGTGTGCAATTAAGTAAACTTTTTTACCCCGGGACCAATGTTGGGATGATCTCTCCCCAAATTTCGTTGCCGCTTCTTAATCAAACCACCAATCTGGCCAATCTGGACGCGGCCCGGGTGGGTAAAGAGATCCAGGTTGCCCAATATGAAAAAGCCATCCAAGTTGCTTTCAAGGAAGTTGCTGATGCCATCGTGGCCAGGGACACCTTGAATCAAGAGCTTGCAGCCCAGCGCAGTTTGGTGCAAGCCCAGCAAAAGCGTTATGACCTATCCGGCCTGCGCTACACCCAAGGCCTTGATAATTATCTTAGCGTGCTTCTGAGTCAGCAGGCCCTCTATAGTGCTCAAGAGAACCTTATCCAAGTCAGTATCGATCGCCTGACTAATCTGATATCCCTTTATAAAGCCCTTGGCGGCGGTTGGAAAGAATAGTGGAACTTTTTGAAGTTGCCTGTTGTCTAAATAATTGAATGGGCGGCATAAAGACAAAAGTGAACCAGGAGGTATCTATGGCACCAAAGGCAAAAATGTTAGGTTTGATGTTGGCAGGCGTAATGATATTGGCCACGACCGGTAACCTCTACGCGCAGGATAAAGAAGAGCACCAGGGTCCCTGGCATCACGGCGAAGGATGGCAGCGCCATGATGAACATGAAGGGCAGATGATGGCCCAGGTCCTTAATTTGAGCCCGGACCAGGAGAAGCAATTGAAAGCCATCAAGCAAAAACAAAGAGAGTCTGGTAAAAGTTTTTTGCGCAAATGAAAGCAAACAAGAAAATTTTTGAAGAAGAGATCGTCAAGGCCGCACCGGACATGAACAAGATCAGTGCCGCGCAAGGCGCCACCAAGGCCCTTTTGTCCCAGATGGCTGACAATCATCTTAACATGCTCCTGGATATCAAAAAGGTCCTGACACCGGAGCAATTTTCCGGTTACATGGCCCTTGAAAAGGAAGAGCAATTGAAAAAGTTTCAGATGCATGAAAGGTTCGGCCCCAAGCATGGCTTTGATAAAAGCGTCCCAAAGCCGCAGCCTCCGGATGAAGAATAGGCCAACAGGGATGCCAACGAGGAGAGTTATATGAAAAATAAATTATTCATGGGTCTTTTAACGCTGGCTGTTTTAGCGGCACCTCAATTATCTTATGCGGACTGGGGGGTCAGGGTCCATGACCGCGATCATTATTACCGCTGGCATGAGCATCCCCAGTGGGGGCTTCACGTCCATTATCTTCCGGCAGGCTACCTTACGGTTCGGGTGGGTTGGCACAATTACTATTATTATGACGGATTGTATTATAACAATGTCAACGGTGAATATATGCTTTGCCAGCCTCCGGTAGGCGCGTATGTCAGTGTCATTCCCGCCGATTTTCAGCCGGCACTCATTAATGGCAGGACCTATTATACAGACAACGGCATTTATTATGTTCGGACGCGCCGGGGTTACGAGGTCGTTGCCGCGCCTGTCATTTATAGGCCTACACCGGTGGTTGTCGCACAGCCGGCCTCCGCCGTAGACTTTCCTGTCAATGTCCCTAATGGCAGGGGAGGCTACGTCACGGTTGTCCTTAAAAGATCAGGGCATGGCTATGTAGGGCCCCAGGGTGAATACTATCCCGATTTTCCGAGAGTGGGCCAATTAAGGGCCATGTATGGCAGATAAAAAAGGAAAAAAGGTGACAGGTACATTTTTCTAATAAATTTAGCAGGAAAAATGTACCTGTCACCTTTTTTATCACCTTTTTAAAGATCAAAAAACCGTAAACCCGTGTTTATTATTAGGGGAATGGGGAATATAATATGAATATGAAAAGTTTTTATGGCCTGGCGATGATCTTATGTTTAACAGCCATGCCTGTCTTGGCGCAGGATCAATCGGCGACCGATGCACAGCAGCCGGCGAATGCTGAGGAAATAGTCTCCTGGATGCAATCTAAATTGAACCTGTCCCAGGACCAGGTGACCGCTGTCACGCCCATTGTCGTAAAATATTTTACCAGACGCGAACAGATGCGGGCAAGCATGGCTGACGGCAGCGCGGACAAGGACAGCATACGCATTCAAATGAAACTGTTGAAGGAAGACGAGAAGCAGGAGTTAAGCCAGTTTTTAAGCGCACAGCAGCTGGACCAATGGGACCAGATCCAAAAGGGTCTCAGGCATAGGCGTAGCGACCAGGGGAATGATGCTAATGGAACAGCCAATAAGACCTAAGAAAGGTCTTTCCCGGTGGATATGGGTTTTAATATTGATCGTTATCGCTGCTTTTAGCGTTCATCGCTTTTCTTCTCAAGCCGGTCCACAAGGGGAGGGCAAGCCGGGCGCAGGCAAGCGTTCCGGTCGCACGCCAGGCGAGTCTCCCATCGTCACTGCCCTGGCCAAGACCGGGGACATCAATATTTATCTCAACGGTCTTGGTTCTGTCACCCCTCTGAATACCGTTACCGTCCGCTATCAGGTCAGCGGCCAGATCGATAAGGTCTTTTTCAAGGAAGGCCAGATCGTCGGGCAAGGCGATCTTTTGGCGCTGATCGACACCCGGCCCTTTGAGATACAATTGGCGCAGGCAGAAGGCCAGCTGGCCCATGATAAGGCCCTGCTAGAGGATGCCCAATTGAACTTGGAGCGTTACCGTGTTCTATGGTCTCAGGACTCCATTCCCAAACAACAGTTTGATACTCAAGAGGCTCTGGTACGCCAGGATGAAGGCACGGTCAAGGTCGACGGCGCGGAGGTCAATAATGCCAAATTGCAATTGGCTTATGCGCATGTTACCGCAC
>CAZFON010000113.1:0-6161 GCA_964520185.1 uncultured Planctomycetales bacterium
GGATCTTATCAGAAGATGTCATGGATGTTTACGGCTAATTTTTATCAGCGCTATTTTCCTGGCGCATACACTTATAAAGCAACGCCAGCGCCAGGTGAATTTGAATACTATCAGCAGAATTTTTTCAGGGGTATGCAATAGGATCATGCGATAGGTCCATACCCACAGGTTTTTATCCGGGAACTGATAGTCCCTCCAGGGAGACAAGCGTAAATATTTCAAATACTGCGCCTGGTAAGGATCCAGGCTTTTATAAAACCAGGGCTTGAAGCCCGTGGCGTAATGGATTATATGGGGGTCCGGCATCCTTTTGGGATGGACTGTGCAGGTTATGGTGTTCCAGGAAATATCCAGAGGCAGCCAATTTTTATATAAAACAGCGTTCAAGCCATCCTGGTCCCAAAAAAGCACCTTTTTCCAATTTGATTTTAGAAAATTTTTCACAGATTCGGACACCTGATGGGATCTCCAGGCATTTAAATCGACAAGAATGATACCCGCATTAAAATATTGTTCAGGTTTCTCCAAACCCAAATTTTTCCAATGGTCCTTATTATTTATATGCGGCAGGTCCCTTACCGCGGCAAGCCAACGCCCCCCCAGATCAATGTTCCACAGCTCATCAATGGGCTTTAAGAAGATGACATCGCAGTCGCAATAAATGATCCGATTTATTTCCTGCGGTAATATCCGTTCCATAGACAACCTGAGATATGAAGCCGTTGAAACCCATGTTGAAGCCAAATACTGCGCGTATTCCTCTATATTCCCTTGGTGGACCGTAATGTCCAAATGCCGGTCCTTTAGTTCTTTGAGCTTGTCTAAATTGACGGGCGAAATGCCCCCGTCCAGCACATGGACATGGACAGGCAGGCCTGTCCTTTGCTGTTCCCTCAAGGAGACAATGGCGACACCTGCATGCTGGGCATAGTTGTCATCACAGGCAAAAACGATGTGGATCTTATCAAAAGGCGTCATGATGGCTTACGGTTCATTTTCATTAAAGTTATCTGGCGGTTACATTCTTTTAGGAGGTTTCGCCAGCGCCAGCTAAATTGGAAAACTATCAGCATGACTTTTTCAGGTGTATACAATAGGATCATGCGGTAGATCCATACCCACAGGTTTTTGTCCGGGAATTGATAGTCCCGCCATGGGGACAGGCGTAAATATTTCAAATATTCCCCCTGGTAAACATCAAAGCTTCTATAGAGCCAAGGTTTGAATTCCGTGGCATAGTGCACAATGGCCGGGTCCGGCATTTTCTTTTTATCGACTAGAAATGTTAAAGTGTTCCAGCGATTATCCAAGCGATGCCAATTTTTATATAAGATCGCATTTAACCCGTCCTGATCAGGAAATCGTATGGTGTCCCAATGAGATGTTATGAAGTTTTTCGCCTGTTGACATATGTGATGATCTCTCCACAAATTAAGATCGATCAGCAAAACCCCTGAATTAAAATACCGGCCTGGTTCATCTATCCCTAAGTCCTTACGCCAGAGGTTGGGAGGATTCGGAGGGTCCCCTACCGCCGCCAGCCATTGCCCCCCCAGATCAGTGTTCCACAGCTCATCGATGGGCTTCAAGAAAACGATATCGCAGTCGCAGTAAATGATCCTTTCTATCTCTGGCGGCAAGATCTGTTCAACGGACAGACGTAAATACATGGCGGTAGAAAAATGCTCTAAGACCAGATATTGGGCATATTCCTCTATATTCCCTTGGTGGATCGTAATGTCCAAATGCCGGTCCTTGAGTTCTTTGAGCTTGCCTAAATTGACGGGCGAAATCCCCCCGTCCAGCACATGGACATGGACCGGCAGGCCTTTCCTTTGCTGTTCCCTCAAAGAGACAATGGCGACACCTGCATGCTGGGCATAGTTGTCATCACAGGCAAAAACGATATGGATCATAAGAATGCAAAAGTGTCCACCGCAATTTCAAGGATGGAATACCCTTCCTTTTTCAAGAGATCGCCGCTTGCTTCCCGATCGGCATTGGATAAATGTTGATTTTCGAAAAGGATCATTTTGGGTTTGATGTTTATGGATGCGATCTGTTTTAGGATCTCATAATCATAGCCTTCCGCGTCGATATGCAGTAAATCAATGGATTTAATGTTGTATTTCTCAATCAATCTTTTTAACGTCAGGGTGGGGATCTTCTCTGTCACGATACGGTCCTCAATGTCAGGGATGGAGTTTTTGTGTTTTAAAATATTACTGAGATAAAAGGAGCCCAGCTGATGGTACCAGTATGGTAACGGGTCGTTTGATTCCCTGATACGATAAAAATCCCGGGACCCGTTTTCCTGGGATATGGCTGAATTTTCAAACATCAGATTTTTTTCGTTCTTATAGTTATCGACTAGTTTATCAAATAAATATTTGACCGGTTCGACCAGGACCCCTGACCAGTGGTATCTGATGACATGGTTCCTTATGGGATCATGAACGATGCCCTCACAGCTTCCTATTTGTATAAAAAAGAAATTTGGATTATTCAGGGATCGAAGCACAAGGGATCCATTAAACATTAGTCGCTTTATTCGATATATACTTAGCCCGTAAAGATGCCTTATTGTTCCAATAATTTTTTGCATCATATCAGTCAATTTGATCAATGCTTGAGCTTCATTGTTATCAGGTTGATCCAGCGGGCGAACTCTTTTATGAAACTGCGCAAGCGCCATGTAATAAGAAATACCACCTTCAGCACCCGTTGGGGGGTGTGTAACAAGATTTTTCTATATATCCAAACGCATACGTTCTTGTCGGGGAATTGATAATCTTTCCAGGGGGATAGATGCAAATATTTCATATATTCAGGTTGAAACGAGTCCAGGCTTTTATAAAACCAGGGTTTAAGTTCTGAAGCAAAATGAATGATGCTTGCTTATAATTTCTTCTTATCGACAGGGCCGCTGAAGGTGTTCCAACAGATATCTAAAGGCAGCCAGTTCTTATACAGGACGGCATTTAAGCCATCCTGGTCCCAGGATAGCACTTTATCCCAATGAGACCGCAAATAACCTTTGACTTGTTCGGATACGTGGTGGTCTCTCCAAGAGTTTAGATCGATCAAGATCACTCCTGCATTAAAATACCGGCCTCCCTCTATGCCTAGATCTTTCCAATGGCCCTGATTAAGCGCATGGGGAGGGTCAGGTACGGCCGCGAGCCAATGACCGCTGAGATCAATATTCCATAATTCATCTATAGGTTTTAAGAAAACAACGTCCGAATCACAATAGATCACCCTGTTGATCTCTGCCGGTAATATTTTTTCAATGGACAAACGCAAATAGGTGGCCTTGGATACATACGTCGCCGTCAAATATTGGGAATATTCTTCTATGTTACCTTTATAAATGATGATGTCCAGATGCCCGTCTTTTAACCGATGCAATCGTTCCAAATTCACCGCCGAGATCCCCCCATCCAGCAGATGGACCTGGACAGGCGAGCCGGATCTTTGCTGTTCACGTAAAGAGGTTATGGCAACACCTGCATGCTGGGCATACTTGTCATCACAGGCAAAAACAATGTGGATGGTTCCGGAGGTCCTCATCAAGTCCCCTAATAATAATAAGATCTTCCCATGAATGGGAAAAGCAACAAACCCCAACTGATCTTGAACCATTGCCGGGAGATCTTATTGGGCGATATCCCATATGGCAAGAAACGTAACGTATGGAGATAGATCAGAAGCCAAACAAAAAAGGAATAGTGCGCTCTCATTTGGAAAATGGCTTGTCCTGTCGATAGAGGTTTGCGCATGGATTCAAAATATAAAGGCGGATGTAAATATTCCAATTCTTCGGCTTCCAGTATCCTGGCCTCCTTGATGATCAGGCGCATGCTTAATTCGACGTCTTCATAACAATTAAGATTTGCTTTAAAGGCCCCGAGATCTTCTAAGTACTCCCTGCGGTAAAGGCAGCAGCGGCAGGCAAAAGAAAAACGGTCCAGGAAATCATATTTGGCTTTTATGATCCCATAAAGCGGCTGGGCTGACGCTAACAGGACATCTGCCTCCTGCTTTTCAAATAAAGCCGCCGCTTTGGATAAGAAATCTTTTTGGATAATACGCGTATCATCATCAAGGAATGCAATGTATTTCCCACCCGACATGGTCAATGTTTCATTTCGAAGATCGCTCAAAACACGATGAGCGTCCTTATTTTCCCTGTAAATGACGTTCAAACGTCCTTTGTATCTCTCTACCACTTCACGAAGTCCGGCCCCGGCCCCATCATTAATAATGATGACTTCAAATTTCGTGGCCTCTAAGTTCTGCCAACAAATGTCCTCTAATAACAGGTCCAATTCTTTAGGACGATTGGATATGATCAAGCAGGACCAGAGAATGGCCTTTGGAGGGCCCTGGAGCGAAGGGTCCCAGCTTCCTTTTAAATTAAATGGAGCCATTTTATAAGCTAAACGTAAAAAACGGCGATGGATCTGTTGTTGATCAAATAGCTTCATGATTTAGATCACTTTATTGATTCGTATGCTTCTATCACCTGTCCCACCTTGATCCTGGCAACCTGCGGGAAACGCTCGTCACGGGTGCTCCTGTCCGCTCCTATTAAAAGGGCTTGATCGTCCCTGACAAGATGGATGCCGGGACCCGTAGGATTCCAAAAGTCCAAGGTCGGGCCTGTCAAAATGATCATTTTTTTGTCTAAGGCATAACTGATATGCACCACCGCGGTATTGACCGTCAGTAAAATATCCAGATCATTCACTGTTTTTGCCAAATCTTGAACAGAATTTGATGGCATGAAATAAATACGCTGCAAAGATCCAGCAAAGATGTCCCTTAAGGACCGTTCAAAAGGTGCAAATTGCCGGTCTTTGCCCAAAATAACAAGATCAACGTCTTCCTGCCTTAATAAATAACGGATGATCTCGATCCAATTTTCCAAGGGCCAAAAGAACGATCCCGTGCCTCGCCGGCTCCAGGGATGTATGCCGATCAAGCGTCTTGCCGGTTTCTTGGCCAATGTTGTTCCCTGGGTCTCCAGGGGGACCAAAGGTAACTTTAAATGAAAATATTCTGCAGGGATATTGATCTTAAACAAGTCACTTAATTGGTTCAAATGACGGTTTAAGATATATTGTCCTTGTGCCGGTGTGATAATGTCCGTATTGATAAGATTAAAATCTACAATGTAATCCATGGCCCTGATGAATTTTAACCAGCGGTGCAAAACATACCCCTGAAGGGAACCCGGAGATAACTGTAAGCCGAAGACGCAATAAGATTTCCTGCGAAAATTATACAATGTGGCGGATAAACGTAACATCTCAACGGGAGAATGGATATTAAAGAACGCGTCCTTATAAGACCCCTCCGGCCACTGCTTGATGTGGGGGTTGGCCCGATGCACGATCAGGCATTGTGAACGCGGCAAGAGCAGCTTGGCTTTACGCATCACGTCTCCCATGACCAAATAATCGCCCAGCCCCCCGGTCATGGTATAAACCAGTACAACAGGTTGATCTTTCATAGAATTATCCGTTTTTTTAAAGTCCATGTATTTTATCTTTGATCCTGTTTGTTAAATTCAAATTCCGGATGCAATGATAACTTCCATGGCATGTTGGAATGGTATACCCAAAACGCGTGCATGGGGAACAAGGGACATTGTCCGTGATAACTTTATGCTTTTCCCCTTTGGGGCCCCATTTAGTCAAGTTACCCGTGCTAAAGATCCCCAGGACCGGCACATCAAGGGCACAAGCTAAATGCAATAGGCCTGAATCAGGGCCTATGAATAAAGCACTTCTTTGGATCAAAGCAGCGCTTTGCATCAGGGACAATTTTCCTGCATTATTAAAGATCTTAGGCGAATCTATTTTAGCGGTCATTTTTTGGGCAACATCTTGAACGTCACTGCCTCCCAGGAAAACAACGGAATAGTTTTCAGCCAGAAAATAAGAAACAATGGCCTTTATTTGTCCTTCGTTGAGCCGCCTGGGAATGATACTTGCGCCTAAAAATACCGTTACAAAATCGTCCTTTATTTGTCCTTTGGCCCAATCCTGGGCAGAAAGATCCACCTCAAAACAACTTTCAAGCGCTTTGATGGCCCCGGGCATGATAATATCTTCAAAAAGCCTTAAAAAATTATCCAATTCATATTCATCCAC
>CAZFON010000114.1:0-1349 GCA_964520185.1 uncultured Planctomycetales bacterium
CAAATAATCCCATTCAACCAAATCTTGCAGTTTAGACATAGACCCCTTCCTTATTTTCTCGTTCTAAAAAATTCTATCACGGCTTCTTTATGGTCTCCCTGGATCTCAACTACCCCTCCCTGCTGGTCCATATAAAATGTCCCGCCACTGCCCGTTTTAACCTTCAATTCTTTAGCCAAATCTTTTAAATAAACCTGATTTCGCGGCAAGGCCTCAATTAACGTCACCACCTTGCCTTTGCGCCCTGATCTTTCCAGACGAATACCTGGTTTAATTGGCAGGGATTTGGACTTAGGAGGCTCAAAAGAGGGACAATGACACTGGGCCACCAATTTCTTACACCGGGGACAAAGCGCATTGCCATTTTGGTCTTTGGGATAAATGAAATCAGGTATGTCGATCATGCCACGTTATTGGGAAACCGGATCAGATTGCCAGCATTCCTTTGTATCCACATCCATGATGGTAAGCCTTGCCCCCCATCCGGCACCGGTGTCCATGTCCCAGACATTGCAATATTTCTGCGGCTCGCTTTTGCCGAAATTGATGGTCGGGGTGTGCCCAACAAAAATCTCGTCATAATCCCCGAATTTCCATTCAGGGCTGATGTGATGCATCTGCCGCGCTTTTTCAAGGAAACTCCTGTCCCAAATAAAAGTCTGCTGAGGGGTTTGGGCCAGGGAATAGTCAGGATCAAAACCGGCATGGACAAACAGCCTGTTCTCATCCACCAAATAAAGTGGCGCCTCAGATAAAAATCGCATATGCTCCTCGGGCATGCCGCCCTCTTTATAAGACATGGCCGTCAAAGAGCCGCCCTGCTCCAACCATCCTCTGGGCGCCACAGAACTCATGGCCCATTCCAGGGCCCAGGCATCATGATTGCCTAAAATATAAACACAGTTGGGAATGGTCAAAAGTTGATCAATGCACTCTTTGACCTGGGGCTGACGGTCACAGACATCGCCCAAACAGATAAGACGGTCTTTCTGAGCATTAAACTTGGACAGCTTTAAACATTGAAGCAGCGCCTGGTAAGCGCCGTGAATATCGCCGATGACAAAGGTTTTCATAAGTCATCAGTTTATCCCAAAATCAACTTTTTGGCACTATTTTTTAATCAGGATCTCTGCAATTTGAACGGCGTTGAGCGCAGCTCCCTTGCGCAGGTTGTCAGAGACAACCCACAGGTTCAAGCCGTTGGGAATGGAAATGTCCTCGCGGATCCGGCCCACAAAGGTCTCATCATGGCCATCTGCATCGAGAGGTACGGGGTATTTGCAGTAGGCCACATCGTCAACGACCACGACGCCCGGCGCCTTGCTTAAAAGCTCGATGGCTTTTTCACG
>CAZFON010000114.1:1359-6106 GCA_964520185.1 uncultured Planctomycetales bacterium
ATGGACTCTGAATGCCCGTTCTTGACAGGAACGCGAACACAGGTAGGACAGACCTGGATATCAGGGTCATGAAACATTTTACGGGTTTCATTGACCATTTTCATTTCTTCCTTGGTATAAAAATTGTCCGTAAATACGTCGATCTGTGGGATCAGATTATGCGCGATCCGGTACTGAAATTTCTTGGGCGCCTTCTTATCAGCGGCCAACTGCTCTTCTAATTCCGTCACAGCCTCAGCGCCGGCGCCGGAAACCGCCTGATAGGTAGAAACCACGATACGCTTGATCTTGGCGAAATCATGCAGCGGCTTTAAGGCCACCAGCATCTGGATAGTCGAACATTTAGGGTTGGCAATGATCCCTTTATGTTTGGCAATGTCTTCAGGATTGACCTCAGGGATGACCAGGGGCACATCGGGGTCCATGCGAAATTGCGAGGTATTATCGATCACCACGGCTCCGGCCCTGGCCGCGATAGG
Organism: uncultured Planctomycetales bacterium; assembly: GCA_964520185.1. GTDB lineage: Bacteria > Omnitrophota > Gorgyraeia > Zapsychrales > Fredricksoniimonadaceae > JABDGZ01. The sequence continues at coordinate 1,839 of CAZFON010000114.1, forward strand.
CGCCCATTTTTTAGAGACTTCAGCCCCTGGAGAGGACAAAACAATATCCACACCCTTAAAAACCTCTTCAGTCAAAGGAACATAATTGTGGCCTTCCAATTTACCGTCAGCGCCGCTGGGTGAGATCAATACCAATTTATCAATAGGGAATTTACGCTCTTTGACAATACGGTACATACACTGCCCTACTGCACCGCGGATCCCTAGGATGGCAACATTGTATTTCTTCATTTTAATTCCTTTACGACCAGATCTCCAACTTCCGTTGTTGAATAACCCATTTTACCTGCAGCTAGATCTTTAAGCCTGTTAACAACCACATGCTTGACCGTTTCCTCAATGGCCGTGGCGGCTTTGTCTTCACCAACCTGCCTTAACAGCATGGCCCCGGCGCATACTGCCGCCAAAGGATTGATGACATTCTTCCCCGTATATTTAGGGGCCGAGCCTCCGATAGGCTCGAACATAGAAACACCCTTAGGATTGATATTGCCTCCGGCGGCAATTCCCATGCCGCCCTGGATCATGGCCCCTAAATCAGTGATGATGTCCCCGAACATATTGTCGGTGACGATCACGTCAAACCATTCCGGGTTTTTCACGAACCACATCGTGGTGGCATCAACGTGAGTGTATTCTGTCTTGATATCAGGATATTCCTTGGCCACTTCATAAAAGACGCGTTCCCAAAGGTCAAAAGCAAAGGTCAATACATTGGTCTTGCCGCAAAGCGTCAGTTTTTTCTTCTTGCCGTGGTTGCGGCAGTATTCAAAAGCATAACGGATGCAACGCTCCACGCCCCGTCTGGTATTATGGGAGATTTGGATGGCAACCTCATCGGCCGTACCCTTATTCTGGAATTCTCCAAGCCCTTTGTACAGGCCTTCAGAATTCTCACGCACGACCACAAAATCAATATCCTGCGGCTTCTTGTTCTTCAAAGGACAGAAACGTTCATCATAAAGGCTGACAGGCCGTAAATTAATGTATTGGTCCAGGTCAAAACGCAGGCGCAACAAAATCCCTTTTTCCAAGATCCCTGGTTTTACATCGGGATGCCCTATGGCCCCTAAATAAATAGCATCAAATTTCTTTAATTCTTCGATGGCCGTGTCCGGCAGGACTTCCTTGGTGCGTAAATACCGTTCCCCGCCAAAGTCAAAAGTCTGGGTGTCAAATTTAAAACCGTACTTGGAAGCAGCCGCCTGCATGACCTTAAGGCCTTCAGCAATGACTTCAGGACCTGTGCCGTCTCCGGGAATAACAGCGATCTTATAAGATTTCATCATCCACCTTCTTTATATCTTTTAACCAGGAGTGTAGCGTTATGGCCCCCAAAGCCAAGGGAGTTTGACAAAGCCACATCCACCGGCACCTTTCGCATGATATTGGGCACATAATCCAGGTCACAATCAGGGTCCGGGGTCTCGTAATTGATCGTCGGATGTATGGCATTGTCCCTGATGGACATGATGCAAGCCACCAGCTCAATACCGCCGGCTGCGCCGAGCAGATGGCCGGTCATTGATTTGGTCGACGATATGGGGATCTTTTGGGCATGGTCGCCGAATAATTTCTTGATGGCCAGGGTTTCGATCTGGTCATTGAGCTTGGTCGAGGTCCCATGCGCATTAATATAATCGATATCCGTTACCTTCAAGCCCGCGTCCTTGATGGCCATATCCATGGCCCTGACAGCGCCCAAACCTTCGGCATGTGGCGCCGTGATATGATAGGCATCCGAAGTGCGACCATAACCGGCCAGTTCCGCTAAAATGTTGGCCCCCCTCTTCTTGGCAAACTCAAGGTTCTCCAAAATGACAACACCTGCCCCTTCTGCCATTACGAATCCATCGCGGTTTAGATCAAAAGGTCGGCTGGCCTTGGCTGGATCGTCATTCCTTCTTGATAAAGCTTTTAATGCGCAAAATCCGCCTAATCCCAGCTTCGAGGTTGCTGATTCCGTGCCTCCGGCAATGACCACATCCGCCTCGCCATGCTGGATCAGGCGCATACCTTCGCCGATGCAGTTATTGGCTGTAGCACAGGCCGTGGCAATAGCAAAACATGGGCCTGTAGCACCGGAATTGATGGAAACCTGACCGGCAGCCTCGTTGATGATCATACGCGTAATGAAAAACGGCGAAATACGGCCAGGCCCCTTCTCTATATATTTAGCGAATTCCTCTTCCGCTGAATAAATACTCCCGATGCCTGAGCCGATAATCACCGCGGCGCGTGAAGTGTCCATCTGACGGATATCAAGCTTGGCCTGGGTCAGGGCTTCATGGGCCGCCACCACCGCAAACTGGATGAAACGGGACAAATTGCGTGCGTCCTTGGAATTAAAATGGGCATGTGGGTCATAGTCAATGATATCGCCATTGACCTGGGAATCAAAAGCAGAAACATCAAAATGGCTGACACGACGGATCCCGCTCTGGCCTTTAAGAAGCGCTTGCCAAAACTTCTCGACCCCGCATCCCACAGGTGAGATGACCCCCATACCGGTGATAGCTACCCTGTTTTTCTGCATTAGATTAAAAACTCCCTATTAAAGGTTTGCCCCTGCGTCTTGTCTCGCCAAAGGGCGCCAGGTGCAGGGGCAAGAAAGTTACATAAGAAACGCTAATAAAACTTAAGCGCCGGCCTTTTCTTCGATATATTTGATCGCATCGCCGACGGTCTTCATCTTTTCGGCATCCTCATCGGGAATTTCCACATTGAATTCCTCTTCCAGGGCCATGATAAGCTCGACGGTATCCAGGGAATCCGCGCCCAAATCATCCACAAAAGAGGCATTCGGCGTCACTTCTTCAGGCTTAACGCCCAATTGTTCCGCGATGATTGTCTTGATTTTACTCTCTACTGCCATGTGATCCTCCTTAGATTTGTGCTAACTATTATACCGTCAATCCGCCATCTACAACTATCGTCTGCCCGGTCATGTAATTGGCCGCCGGGGAGGCTAAAAACAAACATACACCTGCTACATCCGAAACCTCGCCGAAACGCGACAAGGGAATATGTTCCAATACTTTCTGTTGCACCGCTTCAGATACCTGGGCGGTCATGTCCGTCCGGATATATCCCGGAGCGATACAATTGACCGTGATATTCCTGTAGGCCAATTCCTTGGCGACGCTTTTAGAAAAAGCGATGATCCCCGCTTTGCTGGCGGCGTAATTGGCCTGACCGATATTCCCTGTCACGCCGATCACCGATGAAATGCTGATGATCTTGCCTTTCCTGGCCTTTAACATCGCCTTGGCCACAATCTTGGTGGCGTTAAAGACCCCCTTGAGATTGACCTTAATGACCTCATCCCAATCATTTTCGTCAAGCCTCAAGAGCAAATTATCACGAGTAATGCCAGCGTTGTTGACTAATATATCAATGCGTTTATGAATGTCAAGAATTTTATTAACCGTTTCTTGCACGCTTGTAAAACTGGTCACATCACAGCCAAAGCCGTCCGCTAAAAGGCCGCGAGCCTTGATTTGAGAGGCTATCTCCTGGGCCTGCTGCTCTTTGCGGCCGATAATGATGACCAAGGCCCCCTGTTGGGCAAAGGCCTCGGCTATTGCCAAACCTATACCCCGGGTGGAGCCGGTGATTAAAACCACTTCATCTTTAAATAACAACATTTCCTTCTTTCTAGGGCCTCATAAAGTTGACTAATGCGATTAGTATATTACCAACAGGCTTCTATGTAAGTAAATTTTTGAATAAATATTCCCTATTGCTTCGTTAGGCGAAAGCCATCTTTGGGACCTCGAATGGAAGATAATTCAAAAGACACGCACCTGGCCTGGGGCAAGGCATGGGGTTTATCAATACGCACATGGGCCTGCATGACCCTTGGGTCAGCCATGATCCCATCAAGGAGCTTGCTGGTTAATTTCTCTAATAAGGTATGCCGCGAACGCTCGGCAATTTTAACGGCTTTCGCAGCCACGGATTCATAGTTAAGGGCGTCTTTAAGTTTATCGGAACGGCAAGCCTTGTCAGCTTCATATTCAATGGCGATATTGATGACCAATTCCTGTTTATTGACCCTCTCCCAGGAATAAGCGCCAATTAAAGCCCTGACTTTCAAATCGTTGATCCTGATAACTGCCATTTGTCTCCTTAAACTAAGCCTTCTCCTGCATCGGTAGCGATGATCTGGCCTGTTAAATAATCATTATCCAAAATAAATTGCAAACTCTGCATGATGTAGTGAGGATCGCCTGTCCTTTGTAAAGGTATTTGGCGGCTGCGTTTGA
>CAZFON010000115.1:0-6096 GCA_964520185.1 uncultured Planctomycetales bacterium
GCGGCTTCTTCAGACGATGCCATTTCTTTAATTTCCGCTTCCCAATCCACATGCCACATTGTTATGCGCTTGTAGGCTTCGGCTCTTAGCTCCAACACCGTCTTAATATTTGTTCTTAATTCCGGCTGATCTCCGTAACTCAAGTGAGCGGCCTTGCCGACTTCAAGATCCTTTCCTGCTTCTTCGAGCAGACCTAATAACTTCGCCACATCAGCGCTTTGCAAGTCTTCCAATACCAGCGGCCGCAGAATGATCCGGATCTGATTTTCTCCTTCTTTAACCACGGTATCGTTATTGATCGCCTGCTCTAAAGATGTCTCAATTTCTTTATTGGTAGGATCCCCATCGCCTAATAATTTAGCGGCGCGGAGACTTCCTATGAACTCTTCTTTGTCTGAATCAGACATGTTCTCGATACGTTGGGCCAGACCCTCATCTCCCCAATGTTCAATACGCGCTCTGTCGATAACAACCAGACCTTTCTTGCCCATTTCTTCGAGTTTTTTCTTAATATCACCCTTGCTGATCTCATTGACAGCCATATTAAAGGCTTCACGTTCGACAGAAATCTCAACAATCTTATTCTTCTGGGATCCAGCTCTTATTTGATAATCCACCAGATCAAAGAAGAGCCAGTTAGAAGATCTGGCATAGCTCGGCTGATGGATCTTGACTTCGAAGGAAAGGGTCTTGCCTTCTCCCACCTGCAAGCTGCTCAGTAATTCATTAAGTCCCGCTTGATCAGCGACCTTTGCGATGTCCTTGATATTCACCTGCTCGATTCTCTCTTCAAAAATACCGACTAATTTATTCCTTAATGCTTCATTTTTATCAAATCTCTCATAGGCGACATGGATCAGCGGCTTCGTCAAGCCGGACACTTGTTGCGCCTTCCAAAGCAAGACCAGCAGTTTGAGCAATGTTTCATCCTTCTTCATTGCCCGTGTTATGGCTTCAATATAGGTAATCTTCGCGTTCCTAAGGAATTCCTTGAAACTATCAAGATTACGCTTTAAATCTTCTTTGAGCGTTGCCTTTGCTTTCTTAAGCCTCAACAGAAGTTCGATCTTTGCTTCCACTGCATCCTTTGCCTCTTCCTTGCCTTTACCTTCCGCACCTGCAGGGCAAGCCTTAAGAATATTAAGGAATCTCTGCTCTCCATTCTTTTCAGAAAGTATCTGTTCTCTTTGTTCAGGGCTTAATTTCGTGATCAAAGCCTTGGCTATCTCTTTATTTTCCTCCATCATATCTACCAGGAATGCCGCATAAGACGCGCCGCTCTTTTCCAATGCTTCTTCCAGGGAATCATAATCACGAATTTCTCCTGGTTTTGATTTCGCAGGATCTCTCCATAGATCTTTCCCTTCATAATACAAAGCCTCATTTGCGGCCACCTTCTTGATATCTTCCGGCGTTGCGTTTGCTCGCTTGATCAAGGTTTCAAGTTTGGCTGGGTTGAGCCTTCCTTCCAGGCCAACCCCCTTGATGTCAGCAATGTTCAACATCCCCATGGTCTTGACGAACGCAATGGCCGTATCTTCGTTGGCAATGATAGAAGTGTTCTCAAGGATATCAACAATGCTCTGATAGGACTTTTCGCCTAATTCCAAATTAGCGCTAATGCTGTGGTTGATCGTCACCTGCTTGGCAATGGATCTCAAAGACTCATCCCAACCTAAGCCCTTGAGGATATCTTCAAGCATGATCTCTGCCAAATGCACATGCTGAGACCATGAAACGCCCTTGCCGATATCATGCAGAAGCGCTGTGATCCACAAGAGCTCTTTGCCATAAATAAGCTGCTCTGTTCCGTCGATCTTGTTCACTGACTTAAATTCCGCTCTGGCCACTTCACTGTAGAGCTTTACAAGGTCAATGAACAATTTCATGTCCATCCCATCAAGCTGCTGACCGGAGGTGGATTGATATTTCTTGTAAGCATTGTTAAGTTCCTGTAAGGCCTTGTCTCTTTCTTCAGGCTTGACATCCTTTGCCTTCAATTTTTCATATGCCGACCGGGCATCTTCGAGGATCTGTAACCCGCGGACAATATTCATGGTGTGCTCAAGCATGCTCTTTAACTCGTGAGTCACTTCTCCATAAACCCTGTCGAGTTCAGCTAACTCAGGCAAGATCTGGAACAATGTTCCATTACGGACCATCTGCCGCAAAGCACCGGCAACATCCTTTTGTTCAAAAGCTTCTCTTAAAAGATCTCTTCCTTGTGCATTCCTTAAAGGTGCGGCTGCATTCTTCATTGAGGTCAAGATCGCGCCGATAGTGGTGTCCTCCGGCTTAACCTCATCCATCGGCCGGTCGCCTTCTTTTTCATGCCTGAACCTCATCATTGAGCGGGTGAATTTCTCAGGATTGCTTGCGAAATCACCGATATCACGCAAACGTGCAAATTGTTTAAAGGCGTCCTTGTGCTGGGCGTCATAGCGTAAATATTCCGTCATAAATGTCTTAAATTGTTCCGGATTCTTCATCATCGCTTCTTCAATCTTTTTAACCCCGACAAATTCGATCAATGATCTCAAAGATTCAACCTGTTCCTTGGATGGGGATGACGGTATAACACCATTTCCCTTCATCTGCGTAAGGACTGCTTCCGTTTGAGTAGTCGTATCGAGTGCCCGTGCAACGCTGTTTAAATCTCCCTCATCCATCATCATCACTTCGCGGACAAGTTCGCTAAATGAGGCTGAGTGAACGCCGTTCGCAGCGCTGCCAATTGTCACCTCAGGTAAGCCTAAACTCTCGCCCTTCTTCTTGAACTCTACGAGCGACTTGCCTAATTCTTCCCCAACGATCTGACGGATAGTGCCCTTCGGCGACTTAAAGATATTGGTCGCGCCGATAATCACCGCTTTCACGAATTCCTGCTCCGCAACTTTATCCAAATCCCTGCCGCCTAATAACTGTGCGATCTCATACTCCTTCATCCCTTTTTCCGTTAATGCTTTCACAACATCCTTCCTGGATTTCGTACGGATCAAAATAAGTTCCTGGCTGTCCCCGCGCAAATAGCCCATCATAAAGCGCAATGCCCTGACCTTCATGTCACTGCCATGGCTTTCCGTGACCCTATCCATCCAATTATCAAACCCTAAGGCATCGCAACGGTTGACATAATCCAAGCCTTCCATTACAGATGCTTCCGAGATGCCGCTGTTTTTCAGATCGCTCACCATGAAGCTGACACCGGTCGCGCCCCATCTTCTCAACACATTAAAGGTACCGCTACGGCGTCGCAGTGATAATCTCACGTCAAAACCATATTTCTTAAGGGTATCAAGGACCTTTTTGTTCAATTCTGCCGCAGAAAGGCCGCCTACCCCGCCGCCCTTGAGCATCACGAGGGAAACAGGCTTCTGGCTGTTTAAAAGATCCTTGAGAACTGTAAACATATTGTCAGCGGTTTTTTCTCTGTTCTCATTGTCTAAATTCGCCCGGGTGATGATCTCCTGTACAACGGCATTCTTTTTCAGCGAAGTCGTATTGATATCCTTAAACACTCCCGGGAAGGCTTCGAGCGGAGCTTCAACATTATCCCTGCGGTCGCGGTTTTCGATATCTTCCGCAATGTCCCTATCTCTTGTTCCGGATACGGGTTTATACGTTGGGTCATTCTTCTCCCGTTTCACGCGCTCAGGTAAATTTGCCCTTAAGAAAATGTTTGTGGTTGCCTCAGCCATATACCCTCTTCCTGCGACAACCAGTCCGCCCGCACGGGTCAGGCGTTGAGTAATATCCCTTTCCTTTTTGATCATTTCAGCCCTGGCAACACCTCTTAAAACACCCTGGACCTGTTCCACATCCGCTTCATGTAACGCTGTTTCAGTAACATGCCTGCCGTTGACAGTCACCATGCCAGCTGAGTATTCAATGCGGGTCTTTGCAACAACGGCTCTCAGCAAAGCGGCATCAGGGCCTTTGATCTTTTCAGAAGTCAACTTCCTAACATCCTCAGATAAACGGATATCTCCGGCGTTGATAGCCTGAAGCACGGCATACGCATAGCCGCGGTAAATCAACCCGGCATCGAAGTAAGCGTAACCCCGTTCACGTGCCACTGCTTTGCCGGCCGTGGATTTCCCGACGCGCGCCTGACCCACGATATTGATAAGTTCATTACCGCCAAGCATTTTGACCAGTTGCTCAAAAGCACTTTGAACATCCTTTTCTTTATCTGACTCTTTCGCAGTTTCTTTCACAGCCTTGAAATATCCTGCCAATTCCAACACGCGTTTTACTTCTCCATTTGCCTGTTGGCCAGTGACCGTCAAATCCTTATCCAACAACCATTCTGTCACAACCTTATCTTGCACAGCACCCGCTCTCCAGGCTTTCCAAAGCAATGTAAAGTTCTGGGCATTCTTTTCTGTTGTAGTGAATTGGTACGTTATTGCAAATTTCAATTCTTTAACCGCGGTAGAGCCCTCGCCAAACAAGCGCTCGGCTTCCGGCAGGATTTGTGTCATTTGTTCGATGCTCAATCCCTGGCTCAAATCAAATACGCTTGACGGCGCGATGGCTGAATTTCCATAGTTATGATTTAACGCGAAACGTAAATAAGCGCCATAGGTGGTGACTCTTTCGGCAATCATCATGCCGTTTGTCTTTCGACCCATTAAGGCTGCCAGTGAAAGGAGGGTGTTTCTTCTGGCATTTTCCGGTGATTCCGGCGCGTGTCTGGTCATCTGGGCCAAATCTACGTAATCTTGGACCTTCGAAGGCTCTATGTTCTTTCCAAGTGCATTTGATAACCTTTGTGCTTGATAGGCACGAACGTCTTGAGCTATCTTTTCTGTTCTCTTGCTTTCCTTATGCAACTTGGCCGCCACCACACTTGGCTTGCGTGTTTCTCCAACGGACTTCAAGGCCTCTGACCAACCTGCCCTGCTGACCTTATTGCCGCCGTTTGTCACCGGCATGCTTACCGGTAATGCGGGGATATCCAAAAGCCCGTAATACAGGTCCTGGACATCCTGGCTGTTGGTTGGAGACGAGATCACAAACGCGCTTGTGAAGACCCGGTATGAATGAACATTGTCCTCATCAAACGCATAGACATTAGAGGCCTCATCCAAAAGCGTGCCAATTTCTTTGTCTTTAACAGATGACGGAACGATGCACAGTGACACCGAACCTCTGGTTGCATATATTGCTTCTGTCTGACCTTCTAGCTTCCATCCGCGTGACCTGATGGCACTCTCAAGTTCCTCCATATAAGGAGCAAGCACCTCTTCGGCCGCTGCCTGGCCCAGGGTATTGGTCAATTCATGCATCGAATATTCCACACCGTTTGCGTTGCGGAATCTCGGGAAGATACTCACCAAGACCGGCATCGGTTTACTTTGTGCTCTACCCATTCCCGCTACCAGAGCCTGCCATGCGGCCAAGAAGCCCATACCGGTTTCTTCATCTTTCGCGTTCTTTTGCTCCACGCCTTTGCGCTCCTGCTCATTCATCTGCTCGATCAAAGATTTGTCCGCGCCGTACGCTTGGGCCAACAAGGTCGGCATGCCTAATCTTTTCGGTTCGCCGATCTTCTTTTCGTCACCTTCCAGCTCTTCTGTCGGTCCCTTCTTCAGGAAGCGCATCTTGGCAGTTATGATCTGGATACCGGAGAATTTACTCTTATTAATCTCCGCATCTATTGAAAGCGCCTTTGGCGTCATGTTCTTGCCGCCCAACATCCACTGTGTAAAGACTTCATGGAACCGCTTCGGAGAAGCATCCTTCATCATGAACAAGAAGCGTTCAAAATTATATTTAAAGTTCACGTCGGTTTTTTCCCGTGCCAGAATTTGATTAACCGCCTCAACGCCAACTTCATGGACAAACTCTGCCAATTTATAAAGGAATTCGGTTTTCTTGGAATCCGGTGAAGTCGTGAATACTTCGTGATGTGCCCTGAATATTTTATGGAATGCTTCTCTCTCATCCTGAGTTAAGCCAGAATAAATACCATCCATAAACTTCAAATCAACAGCAATCTCAGCCGGATACGTAAGTGTAGTAACAGGGCTGTTTAAATTTGCAACGCCATTGGCCAAAAGAACCTCAAACAAGCTGTTGCCTAATTGATGC
>CAZFON010000116.1:0-292 GCA_964520185.1 uncultured Planctomycetales bacterium
CAAGATGGATCATTATTCAATACCTGTGATTTCCAGGAACACATCCTGCAATGACTTGTCCTGTAAAACTTGTTTTTTATCACCGATGCGGACGATCTTACCGTTGTTGATGATACCGATGGTTTTGCAAAGTTTTTCCGCTTCTTCCATGTAATGGGTGGTAAGAAAAATGGTTTTGCCTTCCTTGTTAAGTTGGGCAAGGTAATCCCAGATCAGGAATTTTAATTCCAGGTCGCAACCCGAGGTGGGTTCATCCAGGATCAGGATCTCCGGATCATGAATAAGGGCGCGG
>CAZFON010000116.1:302-6021 GCA_964520185.1 uncultured Planctomycetales bacterium
AGGGCGCGGCACAGCAATAGCCGCTTTTTCATACCTCCGGAAAGGGCCCGGTGTTTGCAATTGCGCTTTTCGTAAAGCCCGAAACGTTCCAGAAGTTCCCTGGCGCGGGTCTTGGCATCCCAGGGGGTGATGCCGAAATATTGCGCCTGGTAGACCAGGAGCTGGTTAATGGTCAAGAAAGGATCAAAATTGGATTCCTGGGCGCAAAGGCCAATGAGCCTGCGGCTCTTGAGGTATTCCGAGGTTACATCATGCCCGAAAACCTGCACATCGCCGCTTTGATAATTGGACAGCCCGGTCAGGATATTGATGGTAGTGGTTTTCCCTGCACCGTTAGGCCCCAAGAAAGCAAAGAAATCCCCGCGTTTGACCTCGAAAGAGATCTTGTCTAAAGCCTGGAAATTCTTATAAAATTTGGTTAGGGCTTTGATAGAGATGGCTGTTTCGGAATTACGCATGGTTTTTCTCCAAAGCGGTTTTTGCTTTTCGGGCGGCATTCCGCACGATTTCCGGCAGGGCCGGATGGATGTAAATGGTGCGCAGCATATCATCTAGGGTGGCGTTCATGTTCATGTAAGCGATGATCATGTGGATCATGTCCGAGGCTTCGGGACCGATGATATGGCCGCCTAAGATCTTGCGGCTTTTACGTTCGACTAAGATCTTGCAGAAACCGAAATCCGACAGCAGGGCCATGCCCATGGCTGAGCTTTTGTAAGGATTAAGCCCGACGGCATAGTCAAGCCCTTTGGTTTTTAGTTCTTCTTCGGTGGCGCCCACGGCCGCCACTTGGGGATGGGTAAATATGGCATGGGGCATGGGCGGATATTGAATGGGGCTTTTAGGTTTACCTCCAAAGATGTAGTCAAACAGATATTCGCCTTCGAAATTAACGCTGTGACGGAAAAAATATCTGCCAATGCAGTCGCCCAAAGCATAGATACCAGGGGATGATGTTTCCAGGTATTCATTGACCTTGATCATATGGCGGGAGTCTGATTCAATGTGTGTATTGCACAGATCTAGAGTGTCCGCATTGGAAACAATTCCAGTAGCTATGAGCAAGGCCTGCGCGGTCACGGAAGAATTTTTTCCATCCTGTACATAGTGCACGGTGAAGGAGCTGTTGCTGTATTCGACCTTTGTAGGTACTGCTCCCAGGCGGATGTCATGATAGCGGCTGAAAACTTTTTGGAATTCTGCGGCTATCTCTGCGTCTTCGGGACGCAAAAATTTTGAGCGCACCAAAAAAATGGTTTTGGTGCCTAAGGCTGCGTATGCATGTCCCAATTCAGCGGCGATATAACCGCCGCCGATGATGAGCATGGAAGAAGGGAGGCGAGTGTTGCGCAATGCTTCAGTGGATGTCATAAAAGGCGTGTCTGAAAGGCCGGGAATATCCGGGATGGCCGGCCGGGTACCCGCGGCGATGAATATTTTATCTGCAGTCAATTGTTCGCCATTAACATCAATGGTCTTATCATTGATAAATTTGGCGCTGCCTTGATAGAGGCTGATATTGGGATGATTTTTGTAACTGGTCTCGATCTTATTTGAATCCGTATCTACGGTCAAAGAGATGCGGCTGACAAGTTTGGCGAAATCAACCTCAAATTGCGGATCATTGTGGATATCGAAGCGGTGGGCTTCCTTGATTTCCATGGCCACATCCGCCGGATGGATGAGCATCTTGGAGGGGATGCAGCCGCGGTTTAAACAGGTGCCGCCCAGACGGTCTTTTTCAATGACCGCGACCTTAAGTCCCATGGCAGCGGCAGGGGAAGAGATCTTTGCGCCTCCACCGGAGCCGATGGTGATGACATCGAATTTTTTCATGCTTTACCTAAACGGGTACACCATTGTTAATTAAATATTTTTGCAGCCGGTCGATGACCTGTTCCATGGTGGTGCATTGCATTAGATCGCTTCTGACGGAGGCGATATTAGACAATCCTTTTAAATAACCTACGTAATGTTTACGGAAGGTCACAACGCCGTATTTTTCACCCTTATGCGCCACATTTAATTTCAAATGTTCAAGGCAGACCTGTATCTTTTCTTCTATGCTTGGCTCCGGCAAAAGTTCACCCGTCTTAAGAAAATGTTTGGTTTGATTGAAGATCCAGGGATTGGCAATGGCGCCGCGTCCGATCATGACCCCGTCACAGCCGGTTTCCAGCATGGCTTTGGCATCGGAAGGCGCAGTGATGTCGCCATTGCCGATGACAGGGATATTAATGGTCCTTTTGATCTTTTCAAGCCAGGACCAGTCGGCAAAGCCATTGTGCGCCTGTGCGCGTGTGCGGCAATGCAGGGTCAGGGCCTGAGCGCCTGCCGCTTCCACCATTTTTGCCACATCAAGGATGACAATGCTTTGGTCATCCCATCCCAGACGGGTCTTGACCGTCACCGGCAATTTCGTGGCCTTAACGGTGGCTTTGATGACTTTTTCAAACAGAGGCAGATCACGTAAAAGCCCGGCGCCTTCATTGCGGGCCACGTGGTTCTTGACCCAGCAGCCGCAGTTAATGTCGATGAAATCAGGCTTTAGTTTTTCAATAGCCTCGGCAGCGCCGGCCATGGCTTCCGGCCGTCCGCCGAAAATTTGGATGGCCACCGGACGTTCTTCTTCAACAATTTGGATTTTTTCAATGATGCGGGGAATATCACGGATAATGCCTTCAGAAGAGGTAAATTCCGTGTATACGATGTCCGCGCCCAAGCGCTTGCATATCAAGCGAAAGGGCAGTTCCGTGACATCCTCCATGGGCGCCAGGCAAAGTGGATTATTAATATCTATGGGACCGATTTTCATAGGTTTTTTATTATATCTAAATTAATTTAAGATGCAAGGAGAGGCTCTGCTTGCCTTTTAAGAGGTTTCCTTTATAATTTAAACCTATGGCTATAGTATTAAATTCCAATGAACCTGCGATCAACCGCGGTATCAAGACCGTTGGCATTGGGAAAAAAGGCAGCAAAGCGCTCGATGCCTCATTGGCCTTGGAAATCCTTGAAGACTTGAAGTCAGGTAAGGTTTCCGAAGCGGCCAAGGGCGCTTTTTTTGCCGGTTTGTATGCAAAAGGCATAGAGCCGGATGAAGAAATCCTGCGGAAGGACTTTAGTCCTAAGTCTATTCTGGCTGATGCGCCGGAATTTGTGCAATGGATATGCCTTCAATTGTTTGAAGGGCGCACCTTGGACAGGCAGACAGCGTATGATCTTGGGAAATTCCTGTTTTCCGATGAGCCTGGCGATGCGGACCGGGGCTGGGTGGCGAGCTTCCTGCGGGTACGCTATGAAACCAACGAAGAATATCAGGGTTTGCTGCAGGCCATGGAGGACACTCTTATTCCTGGTTTTAGAATGCCAGTTCCTAAAGGTGATCCCATTATTCAAATCGCGGAGCCTTTTGACGGTGTAGACCATTCCTATATGATAACTCCTTTATTGGGGAGGTATTTTCAGGGAAAAAGCTATCGTGTGGTGCATCAGGTGGGCCGTAACAGCGGGCCGAAATTGGACATGAATTTATGGGACATTGCCCAGGCTTTAAAGATCAAACCTGCCATAGGAAATTCAGATTTAGCCGCTTCAAAGCCTGACTTCGGCTGGTTTTTTCATCAATCCTTAATTGCCCCGGTCTTGGACCGCTGGGTCGATTTACGCCGTCAGATCATTAAACGGCCGTTTTTAGCGACCTTAGAAAGATTTATAAATCCGCTCAAAGCCGATGTTTTGATCGCTTCAGCTTTTCATGCGCCCTATGGTGATAAAATGTTGACCATTGCCGAGCAGGCAGGTTTCAAGGGTGTCATTATTGTGCGTAACGGCATTGAAGGTACCATCGCCTTTCCCTTGCTTAGGCCTGTGAAGCTTTTATTATCTGTCCGTCAAGAAGACGGTGTTTTTAAACGACACGAAATGACCATTGAAAATCCTTCTGGTGTTGATGTGGAAGAGATGGTCGAGAAACCCAGGGTGCTGGATAATGCAAAGCTCATTAAGGCCTTTGTTCAGAGAGGCGGCCCTTATACCGATCAGGCAACAGGGGATATTAAACATTTTGATTTGCGCGTTGGGTCAACGTGCAAAGGATTGGATCAAGCGTTGGAGTGGATAAATGGAGCAGGGGGTTTAATATGATCTGGCTAAAGATAGCGTCTGTAATGATGTTTCTAGCGGTGGTCTTAGGCGCTTTTGGAGCGCACGCCATCCGCGGCAGGATCAGCGATTATTCTTTTGATGTTTATAAGACCGCGGTGCTTTATCATTTTATCCATGCCCTGGGGCTGTTTGTGGTAGCATGGCTTTCCACGATCAGCAAAGATGAAAAGATCTTTTTGTCCGGTGTTTTGATGATTGCCGGCATTGCGATCTTTTCCGGAAGCTTGTATGCTTTGTCCCTGACCGGTATTAAATGGTTAGGGGCCTTGACGCCTATCGGCGGCGCATGTTTCCTGGCAGCATGGGTTTGTTTGATGCTGATAAAAATTTAGCAGAGGACCATGAAAAAAATATCTTTCTATACATTTGGCTGCCGGTTGAACCAGTCGGAAACATCTTCCATCCAACATTCTTTTGAACGCGGCGGATGGCAGGTGGTGGGCGTGCATGAGCCTTCGGATATCGTGGTCATCAACACCTGCACCGTGACCGAAGGAGGGGATGCGGATACCCGTCATCTGGTGCTTAAGGTCAATAGGCTGAATCCTTCGGCGCAGATCGCCCTGGTCGGCTGCCAGGCGCAGATACAGAAAGAAAAATTGGCTGAGTTGCCCAATGTCCGCTGGATCGTCGGTAATGGACGGAAGATGGACCTTGTGTCGGTATTTAAAGAATATCCCAGTCCTTACAAGGCCCAAGTTATCACGCCGGCCATCGAACGCGAGCCGTTTGTATTACAGGATGTCTCCATTGACCGCGACCATACCCGGGCCAACATCAAGATCCAGGACGGTTGTGATTTTTTTTGCTCGTTTTGCGAGATCCCATATGCCAGAGGCAGGGCCCGCAGCCGGGTTTTCGAAGATATTTTGTCGGAAGCCCAAGCCCTGGTCGCATGCGGGCATAAAGAATTGATCTTGACCGGCATTAACATCGGCACCTATGCTTATCAAGATAAAACGCTTTTGGACGTCATTGAAAGATTGGATACTCTTGAAGGGCTTAAGCGGCTGCGTATTTCATCTATTGAACCCACGACTATACCCCAGGATATTTTCAAATTTATGGGCCAGGGCCAAAAGTTATGCCGTTATTTGCACATCCCTTTGCAGAGCGGTGATAACGAGGTCCTGGGGGAGATGAAACGTAAATATACCCTGGAAGAATTCAGCGATTTTGTCCGGTATGCTTATGATCATGTGCCACAAATATGCCTTGGTACGGACGTGATCGTCGGCTTTCCCGGCGAGAGCGAAGCGCATTTTGAGCGGACTACGGAGGCCTTAAGACATTTGCCCATTCATTATTTCCATGTGTTTAGTTATTCGCCGCGGCACATGGCCAAAAGCCGTTTGATGCAAACCATGGGCCCGCAAGTGATCCAGCGCCGCAGTCAGGTCCTGCGGGACCTAAGCCAGCGCAAACGCCGCATGTTCCATGAATCGTTGCTTGGCAGCACGCAATCTGTTTTATTTGAGAAACCAAAAGGCGATGGTTGGCAAAATGGCCTCACAGATCATTATGTACGGGTTAAGATCAAAGAGCAAAAGGA
>CAZFON010000117.1:0-5998 GCA_964520185.1 uncultured Planctomycetales bacterium
ACCGCTATATCAATACAATTCATGGTGTCCTGGATATTGATATACCCTCTGGTTTGCCCACCCTGTCCGTAAACTGTAAGCGGATAACCAATCACGGCCTGGGCGCAAAAACGGTTTAAAACCGTGCCATAGATCTGGTCATAGTCGAACCTTGTGCTGAATCGACGGTCTAATTTCGTCTCCTGGGTTTCTACGCCATAAACAACGCCCTGGTTTAGATCCGTGGCCCTTATATTCCAGATCTTGCAGGCAAACATGATATTATGGCTATCGTGCACCTTGCTTAAGTGATAAAAACTGCTGGGCTGCTTAGGATATGGCAGCCTGTCTTTGCGGCCCTTATAGGTTATTTCGATAAAACCTTCCTCTATATCGATGTTCGGCGTACCGTATTCCCCCATGGTGCCTAATTTAACCAAATGGCAATCAGGACAAAAGTCCTTGATAGCATAAAGCACATTGAGCGTGCCAATGACATTATTGTCCATGGTAAATACGGCATGCTCGCGATCGATCATGGAATAAGGGGCTGTACGCTGCTCGCCGAAGTGGACAACGGCATCAGGTTTAAAGGCCTGCATGGCTTTTGACAAGAACGGATAGTCCCTGGTGTCTCCGATGAGAAAATCGATTTTCCGCCCGGTCATTTTTTCCCAGGCTTTTACCCTGTTCTTTAAGGACCCAATGGGTATCAAGCTGTCAAAGCCGTTTTTAAGGTCGAAATCCCTTCTCATAAGGCTGTCGATGATAAGCACCTCATGGCCCTTATTGGAAAAATGCATAGCCTGCGGCCAACCCAGATAACCGTCACCGCCTAGAATCAGTATCTTCATAAAAGCATGGCCTTTCTACCTGCCTGCCGGCTGACTATTAAGAATAAGGGCCAGGTTGTGGTAAGCATTTGTATCATTAGGGTCTAAAGCAATGGCCTTATTATAATCGGAAATAGCTTGAATGTAATTACCTACTTTAACATAACTCAGACCTCGGTTATTGTAAAAATCCTTGTCTTTGGGATACAGGGCAATAGCTTTACTATAATCCGATATGGCCTGATCAAAATGACCTTGTTTAAAATAGACATTGCCCCGGTTGTAATAAGTGTCCCAATTCTTAGAACACAGCTTAACGGATTCATTAAAATCGGCAATGGCCTTAGGGTAATCCCCCAGTTTATAGTAGGCCACTCCCCGATAATTATATACATCATTGTCCTTGGGCGTTAACGCGATGGTTATTTTATAATCTTCCATGGCCCGGTCAAAATTACCCTGCTTATAATAAGCAAAGCCCCGATGGACATATGTCCGTCCTTTATGGGGAGACTTGTGGACTACGTCATCCCATAAAGTCAATTCATCCCTCCATATTTTGTTCCTTTCATACGTCAAGTGCCCATACCAAGCAATAAGGACGATCGAGGCTACCACCATCGGCTTAAAATAATTCCTTCCCAAAAGATAGTAGCCGCCGGCCACCAAAAAAATACTGTACCCTGCCATGGGTAAATAAAGCCGGTGTTCAAAAATAACATCATGGATGGGTAAAATACTGGACTCAGGCATAAGGCCAAGGAAAAACCAGAAAATGCCGAAAGAAACCAGCCTGTACTTCGCAAACAAGCTCTTTGCCCAATAAAGAACAGCAGCCAAAAACAAAAAACTAATGAGTACCGGAGTTTGAAATATAGACTTGAAGACAGGATAGTCGTAATCCAAATTCTGGTGTGCCGGCAAAAAAACTAACCTGATATAGGTGACCATCACCCTGAACTGCGTCAATAAATAATGTACTGCTGATATGCGGGGCTCGTGATACAAATATTTTACCCTCTCTGCCCCCGTCTCCGTGACCAGCATGGTCAGGGGAATGATCAAGAGGGTAAAAATGAAAGGGAACAGATACCGTCCGTTAATACCCTTTTCCGTCTTCAAGAAGCTAAACTCGTAAAGACCCAACATCAACGGCAAGGTAATGGCCGTCTCCTTGCTGAACATGGCCAACACAGCGCTTAATAACGAACCTGCATAATAAACCGTCTGGTTTTTATCCTCTAGTCTTGATTTGACATAAAGGCATAAGGTCAGCAGATAAAACATGGCCGCCATGGCCGCTGTCCGCTGCACAATGTAGGTTACAGCTTCGGTCTGCACAGGATGCACGGTAAATACCAGGCCTGACAATAACGCAAGGATATTAGCATGACGGCTGATCTCCTGGTCTTTCATGAATGGCGTTGAAAAAGTCAAAAGCACAAGCCACCAAACCAGAATGGCTGATATCAAATGCACGGCCAGATTGAACTGGTGGTACCCCACTACATTAAGGCCGTTAAAATGATAATTGAGCGCCAGGGACAGATAGAGAAGAAAACGCCGCGGCAGAAAACACCAGATATTTACCAGGTTAAGATGCCTTATATAATGATTATTGACGATGGAGGAAAAATCATCCAGATGAAAGGAACACAAATAACTATTAGAATAAATAATGCTACCTATACAAAGAATGATGATGATGGGAAGGATGTTATGGCGCATTTCTAGACTTACGGATCAAGGCCAGATTATAGTAAGCATCTGTATTTTTAGGGTCTAAAGCAATGGCTTTATGATAATCCGCCATGGCCTCGCGGTTATTACCTTCTTTAGCAAAGGCCAGTCCGCGGTTATTGTAATAATCCTTGTCTTTGGGGTTCAAGGCAATAGCTTTATTATAATCAAGAATGGCCTTGGCAAAATCACCTTCTTTAAAATAGACATTGCCCTTGTTGTAATAAGCATCCGGATTCTTGGGGTCCAAGGCAATGGCTTGATCATAGTCTGTCAGCGCCATGCTATAAAGGTCCTGCTTATAATAGCTAAGGGCCCGATGGATATACTCGTCCTTATCATTAGGCTTGATGATAATAGCTTTACTGTAATCCCCCACTGCTTTTGTATAGTTCCCTTCATTATAAAAAGCCAATCCGCGGTTTATATACGGCCTTGCCTTATGGGGGGATTTTTGAATGATATCATTCCATAAAGTAAACTCATCTTTCCAGGCCATATTCCTTTGGTATGTCAGAAATCCATAACAGGTAATGAGCCCCGTTAGAACAATGGCCATGGCATTAACATCTTTCTTTCCCCAAAGATAATATATGCCGCTAACCAGGAACACGCTATACCCTGCCATGGGTAAATAAAGCCGGTGTTCAAAAATAACATCATGGATGGGTAAAATACTGGACTCAGGCATAAGGCCAAGGAAAAACCAGAAAATGCCGAAAGAAACCAGCCTGTACTTCGCAAACAAGCTCTTTGCCCAATAAAGAACAGCAGCCAAAAACAAAAAACTAATGAGTACCGGAGTTTGAAATATAGACTTGAAGACAGGATAGTCGTAATCCAAATTCTGGTGTGCCGGCAAAAAAACTAACCTGATATAGGTGACCATCACCCTGAACTGCGTCAATAAATAATGTACTGCTGATATGCGGGGCTCGTGATACAAATATTTTACCCTCTCTGCCCCCGTCTCCGTGACCAGCATGGTCAGGGGAATGATCAAGAGGGTAAAAATGAAAGGGAACAGATACCGTCCGTTAATACCCTTTTCCGTCTTCAAGAAGCTAAACTCGTAAAGACCCAACATCAACGGCAAGGTAATGGCCGTCTCCTTGCTGAACATGGCCAACACAGCGCTTAATAACGAACCTGCATAATAAACCGTCTGGTTTTTATCCTCTAGTCTTGATTTGACATAAAGGCATAAGGTCAGCAGATAAAACATGGCCGCCATGGCCGCTGTCCGCTGCACAATGTAGGTTACAGCTTCGGTCTGCACAGGATGCACGGTAAATACCAGGCCTGACAATAACGCAAGGATATTAGCATGACGGCTGATCTCCTGGTCTTTCATGAATGGCGTTGAAAAAGTCAAAAGCACAAGCCACCAAACCAGAATGGCTGATATCAAATGCACGGCCAGATTGAACTGGTGGTACCCCACTACATTAAGGCCGTTAAAATGATAATTGAGCGCCAGGGACAGATAGAGAAGAAAACGCCGCGGCAGAAAACACCAGATATTTACCAGGTTAAGATGCCTTATATAATGATTATTGACGATGGAGGAAAAATCATCAAAGTGGAAGGAGCAATGATAACAATTAGAATAAACAATGAGCCCTGCACAAGAAATGATAATGACCGGCAATATGATGCCGAACAATGGCTTCATGTTTTAAGGATATCAAAATAATCGGGCCTTAGCAACCCCGGGTTATTTTAAACTCTTCCAAAGCCTCATATATAGGCCCTTGCGTCGTCAACGTACTCTTATAAAGGATGACTCGGTCTAAAGTTTCTTGTGTTTTATCCACAACATCCATCTGTTGCAACGTTGATAATAAATTTTTTATATGGACCTGTGATTTAAGTCTGCCTAAGGTCAGGTGGGCCTTAAAGGGGCGGTCTTCCTTGGGCAATCCGATCTTCCCTAAGTCTTCCTGCAAGGCGTCCGCCATGGCCTGGATTTCCTTATTGGGATCATTCAGGGCTGCCCAAATGATCTTGGGGAAACGAAGATCAGGAAAAGCCCCGATGCCGCTTAAATAGGAATTAACCGGATGAAAACCGCTGCAGCGTTCTCTTACGAGGGAAGAAATGGTATTTAGATCCTCTTGCGGGACCTCTCCCAGAAATTTAAGCGTCAAATGGATGTTCTTAGGGCTGACCCATTTCACATCAGCGCAGGAAGTCTGCAGCGCTTGAATGATCTGTTCTAATTTTTCTTGGAGAATACCGCTTATGGGAAAAGCCAAAAAACTGCGGATGGTCATGCTGCCTAAAATTATTGATAATAGATATTGGCCAGATAAAAAGTGATATTGGACTGGTTTTCCTTGGCCGTGCCCACCCAGGCAAATCCGCCGATGATATGGGAAAGGTCCTTGCCCATCAGATCAATGGAATATTCCTTCCAATCCTTGGTCAGTACGATGGGCTCACTTGAGGCGCTGTCGGAATCAGGATACGGCTGGCCCATGCCGACCCCGCCCATCTTAAAAGTAACTACTTCCCCGCCTTTTTCACCTCTGGCCCAGAAAACCAATTTTTGGGCACCGGTCAATTTAAAGCCGCCTTTAACATCTCCCCAGTTGTTGGCAGGTGAAAGCCAGTAAACGCCGGCCCATCCGTTGCCTGTGGCTGTACAATCCCTGTCGAATTTCGCTTGAACGCAGCTCCTGTTCCCATTGCAATTATCCGTCCAGGCATCATTGACCGAAACACAATTGCCATCTGGCATAAAACCTGAGGCCGTATAATGGTTTATGGAACCTTTGTCCTTATAGACATACAGTTTTTCGAATTTTTTCTGGGAAGAGGCTGGAGCTGCATTATCCGCTTGGGACCAAGGGATCGAGAAGCCAAAACTTAAAATAACCATACCAACAATCATTCTTAAATTATTCATAAACACCAGTATACCATCTATGCCGGAAAAAACAAGCCAACAGCACAAACTCAATTGTGGCCGGTAACGCTTCTGCTTTCCGAACTTGATTGAGTGCTTGAAATGGACACGCCGCCCAGATTACTGCTTGTATTGCCGTTCATGCCCGTGCTTACACCGTTATTCTTATCGCTATTGCTGGAAGCATTGGCGTCGGTACTGATTTCCTTTCCCTCCCCCATCACAAACCATAAGGATACAAAAAACAAGCTTCCCACCGCTGTTGAAATAAGGAATTTTCTCATAGCATCCTCCTTCGGATAAACTTTCGTTTTTACAATACCAACGGAAGGATTAAGATGCGGTTAAAATAGAATTAAGCAGGACAGGACGATTCAAGCTTCAAAAGACGTTTCTTTTTCTCGATGCCTCCTGAATACCCGCCGATCGAGCCATCTGAGGCTATCACCCGGTGGCAGGGAATAATAATGCCTACAGGATTTCTCCCTATAGCCGAACCCACTGCCCGATGGGCCTTGGGGTTCCTGATCCGTTG
>CAZFON010000118.1:0-5957 GCA_964520185.1 uncultured Planctomycetales bacterium
TTTTAGAGAGTAAAAAAGGGAAAGGGGGAGGATATAAGCTGGCTAAACAACCCTCTGATGTTAAAATTGGACAAGTCATACGTATTCTCGACGGACCTTTATCTCCAGTATCCTGTGTCAGCCAGACTGCGTATAAGCCATGTAAAGAATGTAAGGATGAATATCATTGTGGTATACGTTTGGTGATGAAGGATGTAAGGGAGGCAATAGCAAATATTTTGGACAAAACCACCTTGGCGGATATAGGATTGAAAATACAAAATTTAGGGGTAGATCTGAATTTAAATTACCAAATATAAATTTTTTTAACTTATTAGACTACCAAACTAGTATTCTTATAGTGTATATGAATAAAAATAGCGTTCAAACAATACAGAATGAAAAAGAAATCCTGCAAGCCGTACATTCTATTAAATACGGCTCAGTGTTGGTTATTATTCAGAATTCAGAAATAGTACAAATCGAAACTACCAATAAAAAGAGATTTGTGCAGGTAATAGCGGATAACAGACAACTGTAAGCCGAATAGGAAATAAATAATTCGAATGCTGGCCGGACAACCGGAAGTATTCGGCAAAAGCTTGCCTATTGGCAAGCAGGGAGAGGGATCATGAGGTTTTTCGGTCAAGTGTTCGTGGTATTTGGTTTAACGGTAGTATTGCCGCTTTCAGCTTTGGCTGATACAGGCTCTTTGGAAAAAAGATTGGATGAGTTAGAGCAGCAGGTTAGTATTCTCAAACGGCAAATTGAGAATAATAAAGAAGACACCAAGGCGCAGGCCACTACAAGTCCTGTAATTACGGCCAATGCCAAGGATGGATTCTCCATCAAATCACCGGAAGGGAATTTTAATCTCAAAATAGGCGGTTATACTCAAGTTGAGGCCCGTCAATTTGCCACCAATGACAAGGTGAATTTAGGCGAAGCCAGCAGTATTTTAGCACGGCGGGTCAGGCTTATTATTCAAGGCACAGTGGCCCATGATTTTGATTTCTACTTGCAGCCAGATTTTGGTTATAACAACACCTACAGTGACAGCGCTGGTACTATTTCCGCTACTCCGGGCGCCTATTCTGTTGCGTTGCAGGATGCATGGATCGACTGGAAATATTTTCCTGATTTTACGATCAAGGCCGGTAAGTTTAAAATTCCATTCGATCTGGAAAACCTACAGGATACCAGATACACGAGTTTCCCGGAATTGGGCCTGACAGGGAACCTGTCCCCACAACGTGATATCGGTGTTCAGGTCGGCGGGAATTTGTATTGGGATTGGATCACCTACGCGGCAGGTATTTTTGACGGAGCTGCTGATAAGGAAAACGGTTATGGCGGCTACAACACTGGCGGAAACTCCAACAGCAGAAACGGAGCCGGCCGTATCTTTATCACGCCTTTTAAGGACACCAACATTGAGTTATTGCAGGGTTTGGGGATTGGTTACGCGGCCAGCTACGGCAAGGAAAAGGGAACTGACCTGCCTACCTTTATATCACCGGGCCAGGCGCCGGTTTTTGCCTATAATACCGGGGTTTCTGCCGATGGTCCGCAGTTACGTACCGAGCCTCAGGCATATTTTTATTATAAATCATTGGGGATCTTAGGTGAGAAGGTCGATGATTATCAGACCCTGAAATTACTCAATACAAAGGACAAAATCGATAACAAAGCCTTTTCAGTTGAGGCTTCCTATGTTTTGACAGGGGAGGATGCTTCTTACACCGGAGTTGTGCCTCGTCATGAATTTAATTTATCCAAGGGTGATTGGGGTGCTTTTGAACTGGTTGGCCGTTATGGACAATTAAAATTGGATCAGTCGGTTTTTGATGATGGATTGGCCAGTTTGAATTCGTCGATAGATTCCGAAAAGGCTTGGGGTCTGGGACTTAACTGGTATTTGAACAGGAATGTCAAATTAGCTGCCGGCTTTGAGCAAACTAAGTTTAACCGCGGGGCCGCTAATGGCATCAGGACGGATGACCGCAAGACAGAGAATTTATTTACCGGATTAGCCCAGTTATCATTTTAAAGGAGCGTAAAATGAAGATCAGAAATTTACTTCTTACTATCGTTGCTTCAATTTTTATGTTGAGTTTATCCGCAGGTGCCTGGGCAAAGCAGATCACCTTGCTCAATGTTTCTTATGATCCTACCCGTGAATTATATGAGGATTACAACAAGGCCTTTGCCAAGTATTGGAAAGATAAAACCGGCGATGATGTAGTGATCAACCAATCCCACGGAGGAAGCGGTAAACAAGCTCGTGCTGTCATAGACGGCTTGGATGCGGATGTGGTGACCTTGGCACTGGCCTATGATATTGATGCTATAGCCGAGAAATCGCGTCTTTTGCCTAAAAATTGGCAAAGTTTATTGCCGGACAACAGCTCCCCTTATACTTCCACCATTGTTTTTTTGGTGCGTAAAGGTAACCCTAAGAATATTCAGGATTGGGATGATCTGACAAAGTCAGGAATTTCAGTGATCACCCCCAATCCCAAAACTTCGGGGGGGGCCCGTTGGAATTATTTAGCCGCTTGGGGCTATGCCTTAAAGAAATTCAACAACGATGAGGCCAAGGTCAAAGCTTTCGTCGCTGCTATCTTTAAAAATGTGCCGGTTTTGGATTCCGGCGCCCGCGGCTCAACCACGACCTTTGTGGAGCGTGTGATCGGTGATGTGCTCATTGCCTGGGAAAATGAGGCTTATTTGGCCATCAACCAGTTGGGGCCGGACAAATTCGATATTGTGATCCCCTCGGTCAGTATTTTGGCGGAACCGCCGGTCGCGGTTGTCGAGCGCGATGCAGACCGTCACGGGACAAGCAAGATCGCCGAGGAATATTTGAAATATCTTTATAGTGATGAAGGTCAAGAAATCATCGCCAGGAATTATTACAGGCCGCGCAATCAACAGATCGCACAAAAATACGCGGATAAATTAAAACCGGTCAATTTATTTACTATTAATGAGGTTTCTGGGGGCTGGCAGGCGGCCCAAAAGAAGCATTTTGCCGATGGAGGGACTTTTGACCAGATTTACTCATCCAATCAATGAGGCGTTAAATGTTTTTGCTTAAGAAAAAGTCGCATTTACCAGGGTTTAATTTGGCCTTGGGCTATACGGTGTTTTACTTAAGCCTGATCGTGCTCATTCCGTTGTCCATGCTATTTGTCAAGACCTTAACGATAAGCTTTCCCCAATTTTGGGGTATCGTGACCGCCCCGCGGACTTTGGCAGCCTACCGCCTGAGTTTCGGGGCGGCTTTTATAGCCTCGGTCATCAATATTTTTTTCGGGTTTTTGATCGCCTGGGTTTTGGCCCGTTATGATTTTCCGGGCAAGAAAATCATTGATGCGTTCATTGATTTTCCTTTTGCCCTGCCCACGGCCGTGGCAGGTATTGCCCTGACAACCCTTTATGCCTCTAACGGCCTGATAGGGCAATTTTTATACAAGATAGGCATTCAGTCCGTTTATAGCTGGGTGGGGGTTGTCCTGGCCTTGATCTTTATCGGCTTGCCGTTCATTGTGCGGACGGTTGAGCCGGTGTTGCAGGAGATCGACCCGGAAATAGAAGACGCAGCCTCAAGCCTCGGGGCCGGGCGTCTTCAAATTTTTTTGAGGATCATTTTTCCGGCCGTTTTACCTTCTTTAGTAACAGGGTTTAACCTGGCCTTTGCCCGTACCATAGGAGAATACGGATCGGTTGTTTTTATTGCCGGCAACATGCCGGGGAAGACTGAAATTGCGCCGTTGTTGATCATTACCAAACTGGAACAGTACGATTACAGCGGGGCAACGGCCATTGCCTTGGTGATGCTGGTCGTGTCATTTTTATTATTGGCACTGACCAATCTTATCCAATGGCAGGCCTCGAAGAGAACGGGGATGATCTGATATGTCTTTGGCCAGAACAGAAACTCCAGGGGTCAGGCGCATTTTAATAGGAATAGCCTTGCTGTATCTTGCTCTTTTTATTTTTATGCCGTTATTGATCGTTTTTTCTACCGCTTTACAGAAAGGGATCATTTTTTATTTTAAGTCATTGGCTGATTTTGACACGGTCGCGGCCATCAAATTGACGGTCCTCACGGCGCTCATTGCCGTGCCTTTAAATTTGGTTTTTGGTATTGCTGCTTCCTGGGCGATTGCCAAGTTTGACTTCAGGGGCAAGAATATTTTATTGACGCTGATCGATCTGCCCCTGTCCGTATCACCGGTCATTTCCGGTTTGATCTATGTTTTGCTTTTTGGATTACAGGGATTGTTGGGCCCCTGGTTGTTGGCACACGGCTGGAGGATCATTTTTACACCCACCGCCATTGTCCTGGCAACGATCTTCGTTACCTTCCCGATGGTGGCACGGGAGTTAATTCCCGTAATGAAGGCGCAGGGTAATGATGAAGAAGAGGCGGCCATTACCTTGGGCGCGAGCGGCTGGAAGACTTTTTGGTATATCACCCTGCCCAATATCAAATGGGGCCTTCTCTACGGGGTCATCTTATGCAATGCCAGGGCCATGGGGGAGTTCGGCGCGGTTTCGGTCGTTTCCGGCCATGTTAGGGGATTTACCAATACCTTGCCATTACAGATCGAAATTTTGTATAACGATTATAATTTTACCGCAGCATTTGCCGCGGCCTCACTTCTGGCGCTTTTGGCGTTATTGACCTTGGTTATTAAATCATTGATCGAGTTTCGTTTTAAGACAGAATTAAAACTGGTAAGGAAACATTGATATGAGTATTGAAATAAAACATGTAGTTAAAAAGTTTGATTCTTTTAAGGCCCTTGATGATGTCAGTTTAAAGGTCGACAAGGGCGAGCTTGTCGCCTTGCTTGGCCCTTCGGGTTCCGGAAAGACAACCCTTCTTCGCATCATTGCGGGTTTGGAGACGGCTGACTCCGGTGAGATCCTTTTTCATGGAGAGAACGCGGGTGATAAAAAGGTCAAGGACCGGCAGGTGGGTTTTGTTTTCCAGCATTACGCGCTTTTCAGGCATATGACGGTTTTTGATAATATTGCCTTCGGTCTGAGGGTCAAACCCCGCAAAGATCGTCTCTCCGAAGATAAGATCAAGGCCAAGGTCAATGAGCTCCTTCATCTTGTTCAATTGGATTGGGTGTCAGCCCGTTTTCCTTCCCAGCTTTCCGGTGGGCAGCGCCAGCGTATTGCCTTGGCCCGTGCCCTGGCCATTGAACCGCAGGTGCTTCTACTGGATGAGCCTTTCGGTTCTCTGGATGCCCAGGTGCGTAAGGAACTGCGCTTGTGGCTGCGGCGCTTTCATGACGATCTACACATTACTTCTTTGTTTGTGACCCATGACCAGGAAGAAGCTTTGGAGGTGGCTGACAGGATCGTGGTCATGAATAAAGGTGCTATCGAACAGATCGGGACACCCCAGGACGTTTACCATAAGCCGGCAAGTGTTTTCGTCTTGAATTTCTTAGGCAACGTTAATTTATTCAGAGGTCGAATTATCAATGGAAAGACCGCCAATTTATATATTAGACCGCATCAGTTTAATATTTCCCGAAGTTCTCAAGGGGATAATGCCATTCAGGCCCTTATTAAACATATTAACCCCGCGGGGGCATCGGTGAAAATTGAGCTGGTTTCCGAAACAGGGGATCCATTACATGCAGAGATCACCCAACAGGAATTTTTATTGTTAAAACTTAGCAAGGATGAATCGGTCTATTTATGTCCAAGAGATATAACGTTTTGTGAATACGAAATTTGATCGCTTCAGGTTGTTTCAAAATTTTAAAAAGGACATAAAAATGATCAGTAAAGAAATTAAGATCAGGGCGCCCCACGGTTTACATCTGCGTGTGGCAGCCAAGATCGTTGAGGCCCATAAGGATACCAGGACCAAGGTGGTGTTTTTAAAAGAAGGACAGGTGGCTGATGCTTCCTCAATCTTGGAACTTTTACTTTTAGGGGCCACTGAA
>CAZFON010000119.1:0-5908 GCA_964520185.1 uncultured Planctomycetales bacterium
CCGGCAAAATCCCTGAAAATAAAATAAACCCCCAAGGTGATCACAACAAGAAAGAGGAATTTTGACACACTTCGGATCATTCTCATCAGTCCTTAATTAAAACCTTTAGGCGCTGGTCAATGAGCACCAGGACTTCGGCAGGCTCTATGGCTTCCATGCAGGGCGCCTTTTGCCGGCAAAAAAATCCCGGGTCTGTCCGGTACACATAAAGGCAAGGACTACAGGGAAAACGTTTATAGATCACCTCGTGCTGTTCCTTCTCCTGCCCGTAAGGCCCATAGAGGTCAACAGAACCCGGCCCCCATAAAGAGATGGTCGGCGTATCAACGGCCTTGGCCAAATGGAAAGGCCCGGTATCGTTGGTGATAAAAAGGGGCAATTGAGAAAGTTTCTCCAGAAATCCCTTTAGGGACATCTGACCGGTCAAATCAGTGACCCTGTTCTTAAATTCAGGCGCTAAAAGCGACAAAAATTCCTTGGAATAAGGCGTTTCATCCTTGGTGCCGGTAAGGATGATGTTCCAATCACTGTATTTATTTAAAAAAAGTTGCGTCAGGGCCACAAATTTCGACAAAGGCCAGCGGCGGACTAGGGCTAGATCGCTGGCATGGATATTCATACCTATCGTTCTTGGCAACTTCTTGCTCTTGTCAGCCCCGATCTCTATGCCCTCAGGATAAAATTGCGGTTTTTCAATGCCCATGGCGGATGCGAACATGCCGTAAATTTCCAGGATATGGCGGCTGGGATTAAAATAAACCGGCACATTGACCAGAGAATCCCTCCAGAACCTCGCCAGATAAAACCCCATGCGAAAAGGCGCTCCTGATAAAAAGGACATGATGGTACTGAACTTGGAATAAAACTCGATATCCATGACGATATCGATCTTTCGCCGGTGGCAGTATAAGACGGTCTTCACAATACTGCCTATAAGGACAAATATGTTTTTGGCATCAATGACCAGAATTTCATCAGCCAAGGCCATGGTTTCAAGGATGGGGACATTATCTTTAAAGGTCAGAAAGATTATTTTTGAATCCTTGTAGGCGCGGCGCACATTGGAAACCAGGGATGAGGCCAACGTGATACTCCCCAATCCAAAAAATTTGATAAGAAGGATTGTCTTAGGCGGCAGAAATTCAGAGGGTATAGACAAATATCTTTTATAAACAGGATGGCAAAGCCGGTTTAAAAGCCCTAGCAATAAACAAATGGGGCTGCCTACCCAGTGGTCGATGAACTTGAAAAAACCTATTTTTTCGATACGCATGATTTCCTTAAACAGGCACTAAATGCCTGAAGACCAGAAAATAAGTACTGACAGGGTCTAACAAAGATGGCACATAGATCAATTCCACAAAACTAAACCAGTTATAAACAAAAATGCCGATGGCTAAAAAAAGGACCAGCCCTCCTTTTGCCGTCTCACGCATGTCTTTGAACGCTTCAAGGAGCATTAACACCGCAAACAAAGCCATGACCATTTCCAAATTCACCACATAACGCACGACCTTGCTATGGGCTAAGGAATTCAACACAGCATATACATAAACGAAATAGAACAGCAAATATATTCTTTTAAAATCCCATTCTTTACGTTGAAGGCATAAATGCCCGGCATATCCGATAAACAGGACCGTAACGATAGGAGTTAACAATAAAAAGTCCAATAAATACCTGAACCATGGCCCGGAACACAGGTCCACGGCATAAGAATTGGCGAACTGACCTGAAAAATGGGTTTTAACCACCGCCATAACAGCCGTCTTGAGAGCGTCTATCCCGCCATAAACCCATCCATAAAAAATAAGGATAAAAAGCAACGGATAAACAACGATCCCCCAAATTTGAGAAATTTTCACCTGGCCCCCATTCATCCGGGATACTAAGGCCGTTGCTGCAAAAAAAGGAATTAAGATCAAGGATGCCTCTTTAAAGCTTATCGACGCGAAGAAAGACATCAAAAAGCAGATGTAACTGAAACGTTTCGGTTTTAATAAAACATCCAGGAATAACCACACGGTCAATCCCCATAATAAATTGACCGGGCTGTCAACAAGGGCCCTTCGGCTTAAACCCATCATCAAGGGCGATGAAACCAAAAAGAGGGTCGTTAATAAAGCCGTGTCCAGGTTAAAATATTTGCGCACATAATAAAAACTGACGTATAAGAAAATAAAAAAACTTAAGGTCGAAATAAAGACCAGCACATATACGCTTGGATGGCTGAGCTTGAATAAGAATGCGCACAAAAGGACATATCCGGCTCTTACTGGTGCCGGATGCAAGCGAGCCTCATCGCTTGAGGCGTACCAATTGATCAGATCCTTGAAGGCGGGCATTCCTTTATCACTCACCAGTGAGGCGTATTTATAATAATAGCCTTCATCAGAGGCCTGGCTAAAACAGTTCTGCGGCAAGGGATTATTGGTCAAAAACAAAATAGTACCGGTAATCAAGGTCAGTAGCAAATAACGGTACAGGGGATAAAAGATCACGCCTCCTCCTTACTGCCAACAGCATAAAAAACAACAAACACCACCGCAGGTGCCATCAAATACAAGAAACGGTCAAATGAAACAGTTAATAACCATTTTATCCCAGAAGCACTTACGACAAAAATAAAAAAGTATAAAAGAATATAAATGATAATGAATTGCGTCAGGATACCTGTTTGCAATTTTACCCTTCTTAAGCCTTGGACAATTAAAACAACTGGAGCTAAAAGCCATAGCCCTCCCCAGATCGGGTCGATCATAGAACGCCACACAAAGCATCCGATCAAAGCCCATCGCTGCCACCTGAACAAACCAGGCCAAAAGACGGCATACGCATGATGAAAAGCATCAAAACCTTCAAAAGATCTCATTAAAACCACGGAAATTCCGATGACAATGAACCCCAGGACCAAAGGCCTGATCAAAAGCCGTAAAGATGGCCGGCGCAGCCGCACAATTATTAAGATCAAAAGCAATAGGGCTGCTACCATGCCATTGTCCTTGACACTGGCACACAGGCCCAGGCACAAACCTGTGAACACAGCACCCCGGGGCGATGGCAACTTCAATAGATCCAGGGCCAGGACAAAACAAAGCAGGATAAAATAAGCTGCTTCAATATCCGCATATTGGCTTGTACCATGCCACGTATAATAATGAACAGATATCAAAAATATACCGCCAAGTGCGGCCCAAAAAAAAGATACATATTTTTTCAATGCTCCTATCAATAGACCAACGGTCGATACGGTAAATATGATGCCTAAAGCCATCGGTACGATGGCTCGCTCGCTTCCATAAAAACTCCATCCCCATAAAATAGTCAAAGGAAGCGTCCAGGGATGCTGCGATTGTATATTGAATTCAAACATACGGGGCCACTCGTCTCCGGACCGGAAGAAAAAAAAAGCCCTGTAATTCCAATAAGACCACCCATCCCAGTCACCCCAAGGCCGTAATAGTGCCCAGACCAGGGCCATTACCGTCACCAGGCCCAGGATCACAAAAACAACAGATGCCTGAGATATAGTAAATTTTGATACGCCATGATCCGATTTACATCTGCAGCTCAAAAGAAA
Source organism: uncultured Planctomycetales bacterium (assembly GCA_964520185.1). GTDB lineage: Bacteria > Omnitrophota > Gorgyraeia > Zapsychrales > Fredricksoniimonadaceae > JABDGZ01. Next base: position 3,581 of record CAZFON010000119.1, read on the forward strand.
TAAGCAGCATAAAAACAACAAATGGACCGGAATGATCAGATAGGGGTTAAAATGGCCGGAACATATCAAGGTATAAAAAACGATTTGAGAACTGATCCCCAATCCTAAACCAGGAACAGCAAATACGTCCGTTAAGTCAAAACAATGGTCTTTGCCTTTGATGCACTTAATGAGGTAATAACCGCTCAAGCATGATATTAAAAAAGGCAGGAATCCTATCATGGCCCCGGCTTTCGATACAATAAAGAAAAGTCCTTAACAGACTTTAAAATCATGTATGAAGTGAATTCCCCCTGATCTAATGTCTCCCCTTCAGGACAATATAATATTAAAAAACGATGATCGATCGGATGGATATTATCCAGGATGGTGGGATTCAGCACAAATTGGGCCTGTTGATACGGCCCCATGATGGTAACATCGGTGTTAGGATCATCGGAATGCCGGCATGTGGCATACCCGGCCCATCGGACTTTTTGCAGAAAAGGGACAAAAGGGATAAATTCATGCCCCAAGCGGCTGGGTTGATGGGCTTTAAGCCCATGGACAGTGTGCGTAAAATTCGGAAATTGGATAAAAAAATTGAAAAATATTAAAAATAAAACAACCGCTAAAAAAATTTTAGAGAACATGAGGAATTTGATCAATGATGTCCGATGCTATCATGGAAACGCTGCCTTTTTTCCTTGCTGCCAGATCCCCTGCCTTACCGTGGTAATAAGCGCCGTACTTTGCCGCCTCAAAAGCTTCCATGCCCTGGCCCAGAAAAGCAGTGATCATTCCTGTAAGCACATCGCCGCTTCCGGCGGTGGCCATGCCTGCATTTCCTGTTTTATTAACATACGTTTTTCCTGCCGGGTTTGCAACGATGGTCCTGTGGCCTTTAAGCAATAAAACACAATGATGTGCTTTGGCAAAATCCCGGGCGGTTTTCAGGCGGCTGTTCTCAATTTTATCGATGGATTGTCCGGTCAATCGTGACATTTCCCCGGGATGGGGCGTTAAAATCCGTGCCTGCCTGGGCTTAAGCAAGATAGATGTGTCCTTGGCCAATGCAAACAAAGCATCCGCATCAACGACCAATGGCTTAGGGCAATCAAGGATGAATCTCCTTGCCAATTGCACCACTGAAGCATCCCGGCCAAGGCCCGGGCCTAGGCCCACGGCATCATACCGGTCCCAAATCCTCTTTAACTCATCCAGCGCTTTAAAAGAAAAAGCCCCTTGCCTGTTTTGGGCCAGGGGCATGGTCATGATGACATTGGCTATTTTCTTCTGAAGGGTCAAATTCAAACGGCGAGGAACGGCCGCGGTCACTAAACCAGCGCCGCTTCGCATAGCAGCCAGGCAGCTTAAAGCTGCGGCACCCAACATTGATGGGGAACCTGCAACGATCAGCAGATGGCCGAAATCCTTCTTTGACCGCCGGGGATCACTCCTCGACAATGGCGCTGGCAACGGCATAATCTCGACAATGGGAAATAGAGATCAACAAGCGGCCTTTGATCTGCCTGGTATTGAAACGGCAGATCGGCTGGCCGCTGGGATCATTGATAATGGTCACATCCAGCCAGGAGAGGTCCGGGATGCCCATGGCCTTAAAAATGGCCTCTTTGGCTGCGAAACGGCCTGCATAATGACGATAAGGGAATTTGAATTTTTGGGCGTTCTCGATCTCAGTGTTCGTAAAAACATGCTTTAAGAACGTATCTCCCCAGCGCTCCACGGCTTTTTGAATGCGATCGATCTCGACTATATCTATACCGCTTCCTTTGATCATTGTCCCGCCTACCTTTTCATGATAGCGATCAATTCCCGCACGGCCTGCTTTATTCCGACAAAAACAGCCCTGCTGATAATGGCATGGCCGATATTCAATTCCTCGATGCCGGGGACGCGGGCAATGGCATAAACATTATCATAATTCAAGCCATGTCCGGCATTGACCGTCATGCCTAATTGCCGGGCATAAGAAGTCGTGGTTTTGATCTGCGCAAATTCATCACGGGCCATACGGCCGGCAAAGGCGTGCGCATAGGCACCGGTATGCAATTCAATTGTTTTGACCCCTATGGAGAAAGCTGCGTCTATCTGCTTTTTGTCCGGTGCAATGAAAAGACTGACATCGATCCCTGCTAATGTCAGCGCTCGGGCGGCTTTTTTGATGTTTTTTAAATGACGCACCACATCAAGGCCGCCTTCGGTGGTAAGTTCCTGCCTGCGTTCCGGCACCAGGGTCGCCTGGTCCGGCTTGAGGGCAAGGGCGACCTTCACGATGCCTGGGTCGATGGACATCTCCAGGTTGAAACGGGTCTTTACACTTTTGCG
>CAZFON010000120.1:0-5885 GCA_964520185.1 uncultured Planctomycetales bacterium
ACCTGTTGCAGGCAGGTTTTTTACAGAAGAAGAAGTAAAAATGAGGGACAAGGTAGCCTTGATCGGGGCAACGGTCATAAAAAACACATTTGGGAATGTTGACCCCATTGGTCAAACTATAAAAATAAACCTGATCAACTTTAGAGTTATTGGTATTTTGCCCACCAAAGGTACGACTGGTCCACAAGATCAGGATGATACGGTGATTATTCCTGTAACTACGGGCATGTATCGCCTATTTGGCAAACAGTACATTGATTCAATTTATGTCGAGGCAAAAAGTACAGACTTAATTGATGCTGCCCAGGATGAAATAAGCAAACTTATTATAAAACGCCACCGCTTGATCACCCAAGACCAGAAGGATTCATTCTCCATTTTCAATATGGCTGATATTAAGAACATGCTGACATCAACGACAAAGACTATGTCTCTGTTGTTAGGAGCGATTGCGGCTATTTCTCTTTTGGTGGGTGGAATAGGAATTATGAATATTATGCTGGTATCAGTATCTGAGCGAACACGAGAAATAGGATTGCGTAAGGCTATAGGTGCTAATACTAACGATATTATGGTTCAATTTTTAATTGAGGCGGTATTGATGTCTTTTATGGGAGGAGTGGCTGGCATTGTGCTTGGTGGGGGAGCTTCAATTTTAATTACCTTTTTGGCCAAATGGTCAGTCGTGGTGTCTTTGTTTTCTATAATTCTTGCTACAGTATTTTCTTTGGCCGTGGGAGTAGTGTTTGGGCTTTGGCCAGCCAAGCAGGCTTCAAGACTTAATCCGATTGAGGCATTGAGATATGAGTAGATATCTGGTGGAGAAAACCACCGGATTTTTTTATGTCCTAACAAACTAAAGGCTTAGGGCAGATAAAAAAGGCAGTTTCTCGTCGGGAGTTCCAAAGATTAACTAACGGCAAAAAGAGAGGCAAAATATTGCAATGGATAATTTTTTGATTAACTAAAAGTTGAAAAAGTGAGGATTTAACAGAAAGGTGAAGGGACCTTAAAACTTATGAAGGCAATTCTTTATTTTTTAAGTGATTAAGGATTGATTGAAGTTTCTGCAGGTCTTGGTTGTTTGCAATAACAAGAAGAACATCTCCCCCATTGAGTACCGTGCTCCCATCCGGGATAAAATATTTTTCGTCTCTACAAATCAATGCAATAAGAGAACCTTTAGGGACTCCAAGTTCAAAAAGAGGTTTATTAACAGCACTGGAATTGTACGGAACGATTAAATCCTCCAAATTGGCGTTGATCTCTTCAGAGTGTTCAAATTCAATTGGATAATTACGTTTGGTTTTAAGAGGGACATTGACTCCTAGTAGTTTGGCAACCATAGGTAGCGTTGTTCCTTGAAGCAGCACGGAAGCAAGGACAATAAAGAATACGATATTAAAGATCATATCTGCTTTGGGGACGTGAGCCAGTAGCGGGAATGTCGCAAGGATAATTGGAACAGCCCCGCGTAATCCTACCCAGGCAATCAATGTTTTTTCCTGTACATTCATTTTTGTTAAACCAAGGGAAATAAAGACACTTAAAGGACGGGCAATAAATATTAGAAATATTGAAACTAAAAGTCCAATACCAATGACTGGAACAATTTTTGATGGAAAAACCAGTAAGCCCAACATTAGAAACATAATAATTTGCATGAGCCATGCAGTGCCGTCACAGAAGTTCTTAATGGTCTTTTTGTGGATCAAATTGGCATTGCCGATGATGATCCCAGCAATATAAACGGCAAGAAACCCGTTGCCATGGATAAAGGTGGTAGCTCCATAGATAAAAAGTACAAGTGATATAAGTAACGCAGGATAAAGCCCACTATTATTTAGATTAAGCCGATTGATAATAAAAATACCAGCGTGCCCTAAGGCAAAAGCGCATACAGCACCAATTCCCATGTCTAAAAAGAATTCTGGAATAAGGTAAATAGGAGAGAGGCTGGGGTGTTGCAATAGATTAATAATCCCTACTGTCAAGAAAACAGCCATAGGGTCATTACTGCCAGATTCAAATTCCAGGAGCGGTTGTAGCCTTCCTTGCAATCCTACTTTATTTGACCTTAAAACATCAAATACAGCAGCGGCATCTGTCGAAGATACAATAGCGCCTAATAATAAACCTTCCATCAGGGAAAATTTAAAGACAAGTGTTGTAAATAAACCTACAAACAAAGCAGTCAATAATACACCGGCTGTAGAAAGGCTAAGGCCGGGCAAGAGGATATGCTTGATATCTTTTTTGTCCATTTCAAAGCCGCCGGAAAAAAGAATGAAGGCCAAGGCAATTGTCCCTAATGTTTTAGTTAACCAAGGGTCGTTATAATAAATACCACCGATGCCTTCTGATCCGGCTAACATACCAATGGTCAAGAATAACAAAAGTACGGGCACGCCGAAGCGGTTAGAGACTTTGCTGGCAGCGACACTAAGGAATAATAACGCGGCAATGATTAGTAATATTATTTCTACTGAAAGCATAATTTGATTTTAGCAGTAATTTTTAATAGTTGAAGCCATTAAATGTGGAGAAGTATTACTTTTATATTTTATGGAAATATTTTTGGAAGATGGCTTGAAACGGATAAATATGTTGGCGGATAGGATTTAGAAGGAGATTAAATCCTTTGATCGATCCTTCTAAAGGAAAGAGTTCATCAGTGATCCCCGTATCCGGGTATTCATCGTATCCACGATATTGGGTGTTGAATATTTGGTCCCAAAAGCTAAAAAGAACCCCAAAATTCTTATCTTTGTGGCGCAGTTCAATGGAGTGGTGGATGCGATGGGATTGCGGTGTGACAAAAATATAGCGCAGAGGTCCGAAATTGGATCTGATGTTGGCATGATACAAATGAGTAAACCAAGTATGAAATACAGCAAAGAGGATGACATTACTAGGTTCAACTCCCATTATTAAAAGCGGGAAAGTGTAGATGGTCTTGGCAATGATATATTCCATTACGTGATAACGCAGGTCTGTGAACATATTTATTTCCTTTTGGGAATGATGCAGAGCATGAAACTCCCAAAACCAAGGGACCTTATGACGTACCCAATGATGGAACCAAAGAATAAAATCAGATACTGTAACACCTATGATAAATTTTAGGCCTGAGGGGAGTTGTTGGATAGCTCCGATGGTTAAAAAGTCGAAATGTTGTTTATAAATATTGCTGAGGAAATTGACCCAGGCGATAACGACTGTCGCTTCAAAACAAGCTTCGAGGAACAGCCATACAGCATCCTGGATAAGGGAAGCGCTAAGGATTCGTTGAGCCTGCTTGGCGGGAAATAATTTCTCCAATAAGAAGATGATAGCAACCGCAACAAAAAATATCTTCTTATAAAAGATGTTGGTAATGCATGTCAGAGAAGGGTAATAGATATAATTCATTATCCAAATATAAAACGGGGTCTCTTTTATTGCAGGTCTTACATAAATATATAGCAAAGCAACGCCCGCCAACAATAGGAGAATGGGGGCTATTTTATTCAGAATACGATTGATCCGGTTATCCGTACTTTTCATAGGTAGCTTTGTCGTCGAACCGTAAAAGTATAGCTTTTTAATATAAAAACATCAAAAATTATTTCTTTATGGATGTTCCATTGGTTGAATCTTTTTTAACATGATCTAACCTGCCTGTTATACCCCGGTACAATTGATTCATCCTTGATACTTTAATAAAATAAATTTTGATTTTATCAGGATTATAATTTGTCGAAAAAATAGTTTTTAAACAGTTAAACATAATAAAGGAGAAGGTCCTATGACAACAGAAACACAAGCCAGAACAAGCAATGCAAAGATCAGCGAAGCTCTCGAACTCTTGAATGAGGCGGCCAAAGATAAAAGAGATGAATTGAAAGGTCTAATGGTCAATAAGTATGCCCATATTCGGGAGGCAATGACGTCCGGAGTAGAGCATGCGCAAGAGGCTATCGCACAGGGGAAAGAAAAAGTATTAGAAATAGCTGGGGACGTTGATAAACGGGTGCATAAAGATCCATGGGTTTATATCGCCGGGGCTGCCGCAGCATCTCTTTTATTGGGTTATTTTATGGGAGCTAAACGTAAATAATTCTTGATAAATAAGGGTGTGAATATGGGCACTTCTATGCGCCGGTTATTTGAACAGTTGGCTTCTGCTTTTTTTCTCCTGACTATTTTCAGGAAAATTAAAAGCAGGTCCTCTTTGATGAAAATAAGAGCTGCTCAGGCATATGTCCTTGGAGTGAAGAAAACAAGGCTCTTCTTTTTGGGGGCTTTGCTCGTGTTTGTTTCTTTTGTGTTCCTTATCAATGGCGTATCATTGATCCAAACAGCTTTCTTTACCTATTCGAGGTGGAGCAATGAAATGAAGTTTGTTGTTGCTCTAATATTAGGTGGCGTGGAACTTTTAGGGGCAGCAGGTGTTTTGGCCTATCTGTTCGGAGAAGGAACTTGGGGCAAGTTATTTGGAATTCAAAAAGTGGTTAATTCAGTCCTCAATGAAGAAAGTAAAAGCAATGAGTTTACGGACCAACCATGATCACCCATATTAAAGTTTTCTTTAGAAATGCACGTTCTTTCTTTAGCCGCAGCGAGTGGACTATCCGTTTGTTGAGATTATCAAGGTTTAATAAAGCTGATGACAAGCCAGGGCTGGTGATGGTCCAGATCGATGGTTTATCATTAACTCAATACCAGCGAGCTCTTCAAAAGGGGCACCTGCCATTCTTGAATTCTCTTCTTCAGAAAGAGCGTTACGCCACCCATCCTTTTTATTCCGGCCTGCCTTCCAATACTCCCGCAGTCCAGGGAGAATTATTTTACGGAATTAAAACATGCGTCCCAGCTTTTAGTTTTGTTGACCATAAAACCGGCCAGCCTATCAAAATGAATGAGAGTACATATGTGGCTTCATTAGAGGCAGAACTAAAGAAAAAAGGCGACGGACTATTGTCGGGGGGAAGTTCATATTCCAACATCTTTGCTGGGGGAGCCCAGGAAGCGCATTGTTGCTGGGGGAATTTGGGTTGGAGCGGAGTTTTGCATGCCATGAACCCATTTGTATTCCCATTCTTGATGATCTTATACATTGATGTCTTTATAAGAACTTTCTTTCTCGTGATCATTGAAGGTGTCACTGCCGTATTTGAATGCATTCGTGGGACATTAAAGGGAAGGTCATTCTTAAGAGAATTGGACATTATTTGGCTAAGGGCCTTGATCTGTGTTTGCCTTCGTGAGTTCATCACTGCCGGAGCATCTATGGATATTATGCGGGGCATGCCCGTTATTCATCTTAATTTGTTGGGATACGATGAACAGGCGCATTGCCGGGGTCCTTCTTCTAAGTTTGCACACTGGTCGCTTCAAGGTGTTGATGATGCAATCAGGCGTATTGATCGTGCGATCAAGAGATCCCCTTATCGTGATTACGATTTATGGGTTTACAGCGATCATGGGCAGGATAAAACGGTGCCGTATTTGATTAAGAATGGCTGTACTCTTGAAGAGGCAGTGAAAAAAATATTTATTACGTCTGAGGCGATCGTCACGGCCATGGGGCCTATGGGACATGTTTATCCGCAGAAAAAGTTAGAAAAATCAGAGATCGATCTTTTTGCGCAAAAATTAGTGGACGAGGCCAAAATTCCTTTGGTGATCACGCGCCAGGGAAATAACAAAGCTTTGGCATGGACGAAACGTGGTCAGTTCATCCTTCCGGATGAGAGCGGTCAAGTTTTTGGCGAGGATCATTCTTTTCTTGAAGAGGTGACAGAAGATGTTTTGCGGGCCTGTTATCATCCCGACGCAGGAGATTTTATTATTTTAGGATGGTGTAAAGGTGAAATAGCCATTAGCTTTGCCTTTGAATATGG
>CAZFON010000121.1:0-5866 GCA_964520185.1 uncultured Planctomycetales bacterium
TCACCACCCCCACTTCGGGAGGAGGCATCACCGGCATGGCTGCCTGCTTTGGACCACAACCGCTGATCAATAAAGGCAGGGCAAGAAAAAATACAGTACGTAATGAATGGTTTTTTGTCATATCAATCTCTTTTAAAGATGGGTTTAGTTTCATCGGAGAAACCGTTGACCAATTTTTCGAGTATCTTGAGATAATCTTCTCTTTCCTGGGCGCTGACCCGGCTAAAGACCCGCATAAAAGCTTTGCGGCGCTCTGTGTAGACCTCCGCCAGGACCTTTTTGCCCTTGGCGCTTAAGGCAACGAAGACCGTCCGGCGGTCTTCCTTGCCATGCTCGCGGGTGACAAAACCGGTCTTGACCAAGCGGTCGATGATGGCGGTAACGGCCGAAAAATGCACCTTCAGCGCATCCACCAGGACATGCATCTTGCACTGACCGCAGGTGGAAAGACATTCCAGCACCAGAAGCTGGGTCGTGGTGATATCGCGGTGGTTCAGGCAGCTGTTCTCATAGCAGCCCATTTCTATCTTTAGTCTGGGAAGGAGCTTGATCATCCTGTTCCCGAATTCTTCCAGTTTCAATCCAGCCATCTTTTAAGCCTCCCAAGTATTTCACTATGTGAAATATTATACTCACTAAATATACACTGTGATAATTAATTTGTCAATCAGGAAAGGGAAAAATCAGGAGCGGACCAGCGAGCGCAGAGACCTGATAACACCAATGAAACCGTATAAGCCCAAAAAGCCGGCCATCGCCTCTGTCGGGGCCATGATGCGTGAATAAGCCTGGGAGCCCCATAGGGCCGCGATCAGGGAATTGTAGAACACAAGGCCCAGGCAAATAAAAATAAACGGGGACCTGGGAAAGCGCATGAACATATTCAGAAAGAAAAGGACTAGGCCTATCTCCAGACAGGTTTTCCAAATTTTACTTAAAAAGAACCATAAATTAAGGAATTTCGGAAAAAGCGGTGTGTACTGCGCCCTGGATTGATCATCCCCGAAATTATAAAAGAATTGCAGAACAGCGTGCCGGGCCAATGCCCGACGGGTGGGACCGTAAAGATCATCCGATAAAGTATCAATGATCTTGTTCCTGGTCAGTTCCGGATGAAGCTGCTGGATTTTGTTAAGTAAATGCTCTTGATGGGTCACCATCAAATGAATGGTCTCCCGTGTCAATGGCGCACAGGGATGAACACGACAAAACCCTGCAGATAATTGACCGAAATTATTGATCATCAGGAGCCTGTTGACGCGCCCCACATCAGAGACTTCGAAATGTCCCGTCTCGTGATAAATAAAACCGCACCAGCCGATCCCAAAGGACAAAATCACTAATAAACGCAGGACCTCCTTTTTGATCCTTCTTGCCCTGACCAAACCCATGATAACACGCGTGGTTTGGAGCAATACCGGCCAGGCGAAAAAAACCGGCTTTATGACCATCAAGGTGATATCCATCCAACAGGCTAACAGAAAAAACCATGACAACATCTCCGGGGACGTTCTTTGCCTTAAATCAAACCATAACCAGATCATCAGGACAGAGATCTCCAGGAATTCCGGTAACATCATGCCCTGCCATCCCATGATATGGAAAAGGCCCCAGGTTAAAAATGCAGAAATAATAACAGCCGTGGGATTTTGAAACACATATTTTGCCAGCAGACTGTTATAACAAAGAAAAGCCAATAGGCCCACCGCAAGCTGCATTCCCCAAACTAAGGGCTTGGATTCAAAATACTGGGAGGCTAAAAGGAATGCAGGATAACCCAGGGTGCGGTGATAGAGCCGCGGGGACTCGCCATGCAGGAGGGATTGAGAAACATCCGTATAGGTCGAGGTATCATTGCTTTCAGCAGGGATGAAGTACCGGGGAGCAAGAAGAAGGGATAAAACAATGTATAAAGATCCCGCAATGACAAAATGTCTGAGTTGAAAACACAAAGCCTTTATGGCCCTTCGCCTGTTGGCTCAAAAAATGGCATTGACGCCCCAGCTCAGGCCTTACTTGCCGTACATGGCCTTCAGCTGTGACACGCTAGGGAACTGCGGATAAAATTCACCCTGGGGGCCTGTATAGCCATTCCCTGATCTTCTAATCACCACCGGCGTAAAACTGCCGCCGCTATTGGGGACATTGATGGTAAATTCATTTTGGGACGGGGCGGCCGGTGCTGCCACCACGGCCGGCGGCTGTTCATAAATCACAGGTTGGGAAACGACCCTATATCCCCGGGGCGTTCCAACATAATAAACACCTTCGCTGGTATAATAGGTCCTGCCGTTGATGACCATCGCCTGAAAATCTGGAGGAATGGCGCTGACATAGGCACCCATCGGCGGGTTGACCAGTACATAATCCCCATAGCCTGCATTAGCGTAATACAATCCGTCGCAATAATGATACATGGCTCCCTCTACCAAAACATTGTAACAATTCCTGGGCAGATAATGCTCATGATAGCCCCAACCCGGGTGATTATGCCATCCTTCATGCCATCCTTCATGCCTCTCCTCATGATGGTAGCCTGGATCACCTACGCTGACCCCCACTGACCAATGATCGGCATGAGAAACTCCTGAAGGCACAAATACGGCCAGTGTTAGAAATAAAAAAAATATCCCCGCTGTCTTTAAATTATTTAGCATGACCATCCCTTTCCCTAAAAATAACATATCATCAAATTGAATGAAATATCATTATAACACAAGAGTCAATGCTTTGTGATGGCCTCTATATCAATGACATCACCCTTTTGTGTAGGCCCGCCATCGGAAGACAACAGCCATTGGCTATAAAACCGCATGGTATAAGAAAAGCTGATCCATAATAACAAATGGCCTGCCACTTCCCAGGCCCCCTTTAAAACCGCTCCGGCAATGGCCAGAGGGGCTAAAAGCTGAAATAGAAAAGCGAATAATATCCCCCAAAAACCAAGGTTCTTGACGATAAAGAAAAAAGACATCATCCAGGCAGCGACACCCAACGCTTTGGACATCGTCATGCAATACATCGCAAGGGAACGGCGCAAATCCTTAAAGAAAGCGGCAGGAAGAATAACCAATAAAAAAACAGCGATCAATAAATAAGATAGGACGATCAGAAAAGGCAGCATCAATTCCGCGGCTTTGGCGAGGCCCCAAATGAAAATGGATATAACAAGGACAACTCCCGCGATGAAAAAGAGAAAAACCGTAAGTCCTTTTAAGCCTGAGTATACTTTGATCATCGGGAACCTGACATGCTTGCTGTGTACCGTGCACTGACGAAATCAGCCGCTTTACGGGTCTCATCCAAGGGCGTATATGCCCAGGGCTCGACACTACCATTAAAAATCCTTGCCACCCCCGACGCCACAAGACTTCTGACAAACTGCTTGTGCCTGCCTCCGGCATGCGGAAGTTCGTAAATATAAACCGGCTTTCCCGTTGAAACAGCCTCGGAGATCATGGAAACGGAATCACCTGTCACTACGAGACCATCGGCTAGGCCTAGGAGGCCGAAATAAAGATTTTCGCCGCTACCGTCCCAAATATAGGTAGAGCGGCCTGCCAACTCCTGCCTGATAATGGCTTCATTGGAAGCTCCTGTCCGGCGGGAGAAGGAGATCGCTAGAGCGCCGCCGGTCTTGTTGACAGCCTGGCGAAGCTTCATGGCAAAATCATGGGCGCTTGCAACGGTAAATCCCTTGTGCCTGTTCTTACCACCGACCAGGACGCTGATCAAAGGACGCGGCAAGGCGCTTAAAAGAGATTGAAAATGTTCCCTGCCCCATTCCAGTTTTTCTTGATTGACATGATGGACCGACCCTTGGGTGATAAAAACATTTTCACCGCGTACTTTGTCATGCGCCGGCGCAATGACCACGTCAAAATGGTTAGGACCGATCTGCGGGTCCTGGATATGGACGGTAAAAGTCTTCTTTTGGCTGGCGCGGCGGACAGCCACGGCAGCAGCAACACTCTGACACCCGCAGGTGATCAATAGGTCAGGCCATGGCGCTGTAAATTCCAGCTTATACGGAAAAAGTTTCCTTAGACCGCGGGGCTTCTTGATCTCTTTTAAAACGTAAGGGACTCCCAGCGCCTGGGCAAGGCCTATGGCCTGGTTACGTAGGCCGGCCAGTCCTTCGGTTAGCACCCAGCATGATTGTATTGGTAAGGCGCCTTTGTGGCTCATATTAATAGGAAGAAAAAACTTTAAAGAAAGACGACCAGCGGTGACGCTTTTGTTCCTGATCCACGAACTTTTGATGGGTCACCCAATTCATCTGAATGACCCTGCGCACACCTTCAAAAGGCAGATGGCCATGGTAGGAATGATCGCAACGCCTGAAGACAAGCAAGGTGCCGACATCGGGAGGGACTTCGTTTTTGATATCATCGATATTGGTACTGTTAAGTACCCGCAGGCGCCCCCCCTGGCTTTCCCAGACAGGATTCATATACAAAAGTACGGTGATGATCTTGCTTGACGAGTCTGTATGGACCTGGCCGTCCTTGAGCCGGCACTTGCCGCGTACCGTGAACATGGTCGGCTTGCCCTCAAGGTCCAGCGAAAACTTTGATCCAATGGCTTGCCTGAAAGCATCAGAGTTCATTTCATTGATCAGTTGCATAAACTCCTTGCTGCAGGAAACCGCGGACAAAGGGAAACTTCCGGCTGCCTTTACCTGGGGGTAGACTTCGATGATTTTATCCTTCCATGCCTCCCGGATAAAATCCGAAACTACGATATGGTCAAAGGGGGATGTTTCGAGTTTGGCTCCAATAACCTTTTCAACATCGATAATAGACAAGGGATCCATTGTCCATTCCTCCTCAAAGATGTTACCCAAGATTTTGGACATTTTGCTTATGAAACAGAAAAAAATCGGCTCATTATATAGCAGATAAAACCAAATGAAAAGATGTATTTAGAGAGGCTTGACCATTATATGGTCAGCTTCTTCCAGACGCAAAGAAGCAAAATAACTGCGGATCTTGATTTCAATGGTCCCTTCATGGGGGGCGATACGCACGACCTCCATCAGCTCGCCGGGTACCAGCCCCATCTTCTGGATGTATTCGCCGTGCGCAGTATCAACAGAAAAAGCCACAATAAGCCCCTTTTGTCCCAGGGACAGACTACTTAAGGAAACCCATTTCTCATTACTTTTGGACATAAGCACGATTCCCCAAACAAAAGCCACTATTGTATTTAAAGAAAAACCTGATCTGGATGATGTTCCAGAACATTCCCAAAGAATCTTTGATGATGTCGACCTTGCTGCCCTCTACATGCGTCCAGTTCACAGCCACTTCTTTGATGCGTAAATTCATTTTTTGGGCCAGGAACAGCACTTCCAAATCAAAGCCAAAGCCGTCCAGATGAAGAGACCCGAAAAGCTCTCTTATAAGATCTGCACGGAACATTTTAAAACCACATTGGGTGTCTTTGATACCCTTGATCAGCAAATGCGAAACTAAAAAATTAAAAACACTGCCCATCCATTTGCGGTAAGCCAAGGCCTTAACCTGGGAGGTTCCGTCCTTAAGTATCCTGGAACCAATGACGATATCATAACCTTGCTCGAAGAAAGGCAAATGGCGTTCAATCTCCTCCGGCTGTGTCGAGCCATCGGCATCCAAAAATAAAACAATCTCACCCTGGGCCGACAAAAAGCCTTCTTTGACGGCATATCCCTTGCCGTGGTTATGTTCGAAACGAAGAAGCTTCAGGGAAGGGAATTCTTTTTGAAAAGACAGGGCCGCCTCAGCTGTTTTATCCATACTGCCGTCATCAACCACGATGATCTCATAGCTGTTTGCAGACCGTCGGCAATAATCAATGACTATCCTTAAAAAACGCGGCAGGC
>CAZFON010000122.1:0-5862 GCA_964520185.1 uncultured Planctomycetales bacterium
GGGCCGGCCGGCCAACCTCTTTGGGCGTTCCTTTTAGGAACGGCAATACCTGCCTTTTGCTCATGGGATTTGTGGATTTTAAAACAGGGGCATTCTGCATCTCAGCGATAACAGAAATTTGGTTTGTCAACATGGTTAAAAAATCATCCACCCTAAGAACATTACCGGCCGGGCCACGAATAACCGTGCCCTCAAAAAATGCCCTCCTTCTATCCAAAAATTTAACCAGTCCATTATATTGATCAAAACTGGAGAGTTTGGCCGGGACCTTTATATAAATCAAACTCGAGCCGGGAGTATCATCGAAATCAAAGGATTCATCAGAACCGGGCCGCAACGCTATTGAAAAAACCCGTCCTGAAATCCCAGGATGACGGACCTCTTCTTTAAATTTGTAATTAGCAAGCCAATAATTCAGATCGCTGGAAAAATTTTTCACACTCATGGCCCGGTCCTTTACTGAAAATCTGGACAGGGCCAGGCCGAACTTGGCCGTGTCCCTTAAAACAAGCTGTTTGGGATTCCCCGGATCAGGCTCAAATCCGTATTCACTTGCCAGTAGATCCTTTAAGTTGGCATTATCCATAAGAGGCTCTGTCCTGGTGACATCACGGAAGCGGGGATCATGGAAAAACATATTTAAAATGACCCTTAAAAAATCATTTTCATTCATCCCGGCCGGCGGCCTAACGGTCACATCTTTTAATTCTAAACGTCCCCTTTCAGCGATCTCCGCATAAGCTTCTGCACGACGCACCCGGTTGCTGTCCTCTAATCTAAATCCTTTTTTAAATTCTCCAGATGAATCCTGGACTGTCCCTTCAAGCACCCGGTCACCGATGGTGATAACAACTTTATCCCCTGTGACCTGGACCCCTTGGTTCGCTGGCATGGCCCGGCCGGCTGCTGCCGTTCGGCTTAATTCCCGTGCCCTGGCGATGACTTCGTTGACGATCGCATTCCTGACCGCATTTACTCTTTTCTTGTTCTTTAAAAAATTATCCATAGCCATCTTAGTCAATTCCCTTTTGTTGGCATCCGCCCCAGGATAAGGATGCAGAGGGTCTAAGAGTGCTGCGAGGGAGAAAATATGCACATCTTCCAGTGAATTAACAAAACTTTCCGCCTCCTCTTTGGCCGTCATCGCCTCATCTCTTTCATCGATCAACTCCCGTGCCCCGGAACCGGACAAGGACATCAAATATAAAACATCGCTTTCATCCCCCCATGCTCCCCGGTAAACTTTTTTATTGTCAAAATAAAGGTGCCTGTAAAAATCCTGGTCCTGCTGATCCTCTACTTGCAAAGCAACACGGCCCTGCGTCCTCTTATTAGCCAGGCTCAATTCCGCAGCTTTGGTGACAAGCAGCCGGCCTATGCCACCGCGTTGATAATCTTGATGCACCTCCAGGCCATCAATAATGATCTGGGGACTCGTCGAAGTCAAACTCCCCACGCGCATGACCATCAATCCCACGAATTTTCCGTCTTGATGCACAACAAAAGCACGGCTATGAGAAAGGTCCTTCAGAGCTGCGGCCCAATAAATTTGTCTGCCCGGCCATTGCGATGCCGCAGCAACCACACGATTGATTTCACTCTGGGAAGAGATCTCAACAATGGATGGTTTCGCGGCCCCCGAGCTCATAGCCCTATCCGGATCAAAATTCAGTAAATCGAACAATTTGTCTGATGACTTGATGTACCGAGCGCCATCAATATACTGATGCCAGAACTTCTTATTTGCATCGCTGGTGATCTTGGCATCCACTTTTTCCTTCACCACATCCTTGACCGTTTCAGCGTCCCATATCTGACTGATATAGCCAATGGCCTTAACGTTATTTCTAACTACAAATTCAAAGAATTGACGGTACCATTGTTCCTTGTTTTTGGCTGTCTGGCCTGTCCATGGGGAGGCCTCGGCGACCATTACGGGCTTATGATGTTCTTTGGCAAAGGGAACCAGCTGATTTTCTGCAAAATTCCCGTTGCCGACAGTAAAATAGGTAAGGCCCACAAAATCCACATACTTATCTCCCGGGTAATAGTCCTCGGTCTTTTGTCGTCCAAAATCATAAGAAACAGAATGCCAAACATAATACACATTCTTTACCCCCAATCTTTTTAGTTCATCAACAACATAACGGTAAGCGGTCACATATAAGGCAGGACTACTGTAATTATTCCCGGGCCAATCAAATTCGTAACCTATCCTAAGGAAAAAGGGTGTTTTTTTATTTTTATTGAACCAATCCGCCAGCTCTTTAATTTTATCCTCGTACTTATCCTTAAAATCCGGTCCCAGCGACCTGCCCAGATCCAAGCCGAGTTGGATGGCCGTATGAGGATAATGGTCGATCAAGTATTGGACATTTTGCCTTCTGCCGTTGACAAGAGCCTCTGATGTCAAGCCTTCCAGGTTATCCAAATTCGAATAGGCCGATAACCCGGCGGGCTTTGTTTCACCGCTATCCATATATTCACCCACACTGTCCAGGTCCTGGCCGATAAAGAGCAGGGTTTGATTATCCGGCGGCTCAAAAAGCGACCTTGCCTTTTCAGACACAACAGGTGATGGGATTTCGGCTCTGGTTACTGGCAGCAGCCCCAGCGCTCCGGCCGCCAGTGCCGCCGTCCGTATAAATTTTCTCCTCGACCACCCGGCCTTCACTGTGACTGGGGGGACCTTTAATGAAGTTGAAATAACCTCCTGCGCCTCCATGGCATGATCCGGCATCTGATGGGTCATCGACATATCTTCGGCCACGTGTTCGAAACCGCAACCGCCTGAAAAATATTTCCTGGGAATAGTTTCTTGAGTTAAGGGGTCTGATTCCTCTTTAATATAGTTAAAGACACCTTTCTTGAAGGCTTGAAGATAGCGCTGATAAATCTTCTGTGTTTCCTGAGGATCATTGATATTGACCCCGGCCACTTTCTTTTTATCGGCATACACCGCCTCCAAAACACTGTCCCTTATTTTCTTTTTATACCAGGTGGCAAGGATCAGTGAGTTGTAAACCTGCCGCAGTTGGGTGAAATTCTTGTCCTCGTTGACCTCCCTGGTCAATTCAGGAATAACAACTTCACGGACAATCTGGTTGCCCAAACTGCTCGTATTATTGCTTTTGACAAGATGTTTTTTAAGTGATAAATAATCCTGTTCCAGCATCACCTTTAACCTTGCCTCCACCACATAGGCGCTACCTGCCTTCTCGTTTTCATAAACAACTGCTTTATCCGGAATGATCCAGACTTTATTGAAGGTGTTCACGGGAATATTTGTCGTCCCGAATTTCTTCGCAGCCTCCTGATAGATCCGCTGCCAGAATTTCTTTCCTGTTTCTCCTTCTGGATAAATCAAGCTTGCGGTGACCTGCTTAAGCATGTAATCTTCAGCCAGCAAGTCCCGGCCCATTTCAGTCAAGCCGAAACTGGGAGGAATAATCCTGTTCTTTTCGTAAGGTGAAAGGTTGACCCACAGGTCTTCTTCAGGGATGGTCAAAGAGGCAAGAAAATATTTGATCAATTTAACGGCTTCGGCCTTCAACTGCCCGGCATCCTCATCTTTCACAAATGAGCTTTTATCCCCAAGCCCTAAAATAAAATCAAAATGAAAAGGGTCGTCAGCATCGATCTTTATCCCTTTGAGCATGGGAGGCGCAAGCGGCGGGCTTAATGGCACCATAACCCCGGGCGCAGGCAGATAAAATTGGGCTCGGGCCAAAGGGAAAGGACCAATGGTATTGATCAAAAATATAAATAAAACTATAATATGGAGAAATGGGGATATCCTCATACTATATAAAGTGTGCACTATAAATGATTGAAAGACAAGTTTCAAAGATGATTTAAATATAAAATTTGCATTTTAGGGGCCATGATGTATACTTATTCCATATGACTAAGCCTATCCACACCTTTCATATACCGGTTATGGGCACAGGTTTTTCCATAGACACCCCTGTCAAGGTGGCGCGCTACGGCATCCACTCGGTCATTTCCCTGGTGGATGACACGCTCATTGAGCAGATGCGCAAGTTCTATTGCGAAAAAGAGAACGAATCCTATGTCCCCATCACCAAATACGACGACGATTACCGGGCGCGGCGCATCACTGCGTATCTTGATCTGGTCAACCGCATTGTCCAGCGCCAGTTTGCCGAGCTTAAAGCCTCTGCTTTTGAGCCAGGCACCGAAATCACCAAATATTTTGAAATACTCCCCGAAGATTCTGTGCTCAAGGCCGCCTGGCGGCACATGCTCGTGGAGACCGACCCCAAATTAAAAGCGGACATACAACAGAGTTTGCGCGAATCCATCAAGCCCGGGGACATCAATGTCAATATCATGACCAAGCTTGACCGGGACAATTACGATGACGCGGGGGCGCTTTTACCTGCGGAATTCTCCGACGCCCTCTCTGCCCTGCGCGGTTATGCCCAAAGTTCCTTGCAGTCCGCCATCGTTTTCTCAGCCGGCATCAACCGCCGCTTGTACACCTATGCCGAACAATTCAAAGATTTTTATGCTGATGCCACAGGTCATATCAAGAAAAAAATTGTTTTAAAGGTCAGTGATTTCCGCTCCTCCATCGTGCAGGGAAAATTCTTTGCCAAAAAAGGATTGTGGATCTCTGAATACCGGGTGGAGTCAGGACTTAATTGCGGCGGCCATGCCTTTGCCACTGACGGGTATTTGATGGGTCCTATCCTGGAAGAATTCCGTATCAAACGCCAGCAGTTGATCGATGACCTGCATAAAATGTACAACGAGGCCTTGAAGCTCAAGAACAAAGCGCCTTTTGCCAAACCCCATGAGGTCAGGATCACGGCCCAGGGCGGCATCGGCACCTACCGTGAAGACAGGTTCCTGCGCACCCATTACGGACTCAATGCCACAGGCTGGGCAACGCCGTTCTTACTTTGCCCTGAGGCCACCAACGTTGATCCTATTACGTTGAAGAAATTGGCCGATGCCGGTGAAAATGATCTATATCTCAGCGATGTTTCACCGCTGGGCGTGCCATTTAACAATATCCGCGATTCTTTAAGCGATCTCGAAAAAGAACTGAGGATCATGCGCGGCCGTCCCGGCAGCGCCTGCCCCAAGGGCCATCTGGTGTCCAACACCGAATTTACCGATCAGCCCATCTGCTCGGCCAGCCGTCAATATCAGAAACTAAAGATCAACGATCTCCAAGCTCAAAATTTGAATGAGATCGAATATAAGAAACGTTTCAGTGCTGTAATAGCCAAAGCCTGCATCTGCCATGATCTGGGCGAAGGAGTCCTGCTCAAAAACTCAATTACCACCAAGGTCCCCGGGTTTACCGCTGTCTGCCCTGGCCCCAATCTGGCTTATTTTTCCAAGATCGTCACTTTAAGAGAGATGATCGACCATATCTATGGCCGCACCAATATTCTTAACGACACGCCCAGGCCGAATATGTTCATCAAGGAATTGGGCATGTACGTGGATTATCTGAAAAAAGACGTCTCCAAATCCCTGGAATCCTTGAATGATCAAAAGATCAAATATTTTACGGAATTCAAGAACAATCTCTTCGAGGGGATCGAATACTACCGCAAACTTTTTCCTCAAATGGTGGAAGAATCCCTGGAATACCGCACCAAAGCGCTGAATGATCTGGAAGCCTGCAACCAGCGGCTGCTAGCTGTAGTGGAAGAATTCGAACCCGCCTTTGCTGCTACTATCCCGATTTTAGCCGTTGCTTAAAATAAAGGTGACAGGTACATTTACCTATTAAAATTTATTAGGTAAATGTACCTGTCACCTTTATTTTAACTATAGATTTGTGAGCCTTTGTCCTTGAATTCCTGGGACTTTTCTTGCATG
>CAZFON010000123.1:0-5861 GCA_964520185.1 uncultured Planctomycetales bacterium
TGGCCAAGGTGTTTCATGTGCACGCGCAGCTGATGTGTGCGCCCGGTTTGAGGATAAAGCGCGACCAGACTCGAACGGGAAAACCGTTTAAGCACCTGGTATAAGCTCGAAGCTTCTTTGCCCTCCCCTTCTTTCGCTACCTGGCGTTGATCATGATATTTTTTGTGCCGCTCCAGAGGCACGTCAATGGCCCCCTGATCGAATTCCACCTTGCCCTCTACACGGGCCACATAGCGCTTGACGATCAAATGTTTCTCGAACTGCCGACCCAGCCGCGCATGGGCCACGTTGGTTAGAGCCACGACCATCAGGCCTGAAGTATCACGGTCCAAACGATGGACAATGCCTGGCCTCGATGAGCCGTTGATGTCCGAAAGTTCCTGGTAACGGTAGATCAAGGCATTGACCAGGGTGCCGGACTGGGAACCGGTGGCCGGGTGCACGGTCAAGCCTGACGGCTTGTTGATCACCACGATATCATCATCCTCATAAAAAATATCCAAATCCATTTTTTCGGCCGGGATGTCCCTCGGAGCAAGATCTTCGTCATTGATATCAGCTTCGATCTGATCCGCGGCAGCCACCTTATATTTGGTCTTTTCCTGACGGCCATTGACCCGGACCTTGCCTGCATCGATCATTTTCTTAATGAAGGTGCGCGAAGGCGCTTCAAGCATGGCTTGGGCCAAATAAACATCCAGGCGTAAGCCTTTAAATTCTTCTGGGACGGTATAGGTCTGTTTCATTTTTTGGGAGACGGCCTCTGGAAGACCTTCATGAGGAACAAGCCTGCCACAAAAACCCCTAGCGCTACATATTGGGCCAGGCTTAAATTCAACCACAAAAGGTCATGGTCTGCGCGGTAAAATTCAACGACAAAGCGCTCGATGGCGGCAAGCCACAGATAAAAAACAAAAATAAATCCGGGTTGGTGGGGCTTGTTTTGAGCCCTTTTGAGGAGCATAAAAATGATAAAAAGCGCGGCACACTCAAAAAGCTGAGTGGGATAAAGCCTGGCCTGATGGGCCGGATAATAAGGCCCCCAGGCGACAGGCTTGCCGTAACAGCAGCCTTTAAAAAAACAACCGATACGTCCGATGGATTGACCCAAGGCAATGTACGGCGCTGCCAGGTCCATGACAGGCCTTAAAGACAATTTATGCCGGCGGACAAACCATATGCCGGCCAGGACCCCGCCCACGAATCCGCCCTGCCAGGCCAGACCGCCTTGCCAGATCAGGGGGATCTCCATAAGATTGGCACTGTAATAAGACCATTCGATGAAAATATAAAAGATCCTGGCGCCTAAGAACCCTCCTATCATGCACCAGAAGACCAGATCATAGGCCGTCTCTGAGGAGATATGATAACTTTGGGCGTCACGGCTCAGCAAATACGTGCATACTAAAACGGCAATGGCCAACATGAGGCCGTAACTGTAAATGGTGATGGGGCCGAAGGAAAAAAGAATAGGATGCATAGAAAAATTACGTCACTTAGACGCAGGAACACATTTTAACAGGATAATGGCGGCACCGATGGTAATGGCGCTGTCCGCCACATTAAAGACCGGCCAGACACGAAAATCGATAAAGTCGATCACGTAACCCAACATGATGCGGTCGATCAAATTCCCGATGGCTCCTCCCAAGATCAGGGAAAAAGCCACGATATAGGTGCGCGATAAATTCGGGCTGTGGCGGTAGTAATAAATATTATAGATGAGAAGTCCGGTCAAGATCACGGGAATAATGATAAAGACCGCCCCGCAATCCTTAAAAAACCCGAAGGCAATACCGGTGTTATGGACCAGGGTAAAATACAGGAATTTCTGGATGACCGCAATGGATTCGTTCAAGCCCAAAAACCCGGAGAAAAAAAGCTTGGTCAGGCGGTCAATGACCACGACCAGCAAAACACCCGATAAGAAAATGACAATATCCCATTGAGAACGGCGGAATTGCGGCATGGGGGCAATCAGCGTTTCTTTGATTCCAGCAGTTCCTGGCACTTCAGGCAGGTCCTTGCATGCGGGATCGCTTTAAGGCGGGTTGCTGGAATGGGTTTCTTGCAATTATTGCACGAACCGTAATTACCTTCCTCAAGACGTTCCAGGGCTTCGTTGACCTGGTATAAAAGTTCACGGTCATTGGCCGCAAGTCCCAAGGTAAACTCACGGTCATACATATCCGTGGCTACATCCGCCATATGCAAGGCATGGCCGGACACGTCCCCGCCGCGGTCATTGCCGCTGCCGTTATTGTCTTCGGACAAACCACGGATATCTCCGGTGATCTGTTCCTTGACCTTTATTAATAATTTTTTGTACGGTTCAAACTTGGGATTTATTTTTTTCTTCTTTGTGGCCATTACATCCTCCTGAAAGGAAAGTATACTATACCTGTCCGTGTTCAACAACCTGCGCGCAACGTGCGCACAGGGAAGGATGAGTAGGAGAACTCCCTACATCCATGCTCCATCGCCAGCAGCGCACGCATTTGACGCCGTCTGCCGGAAAAATCTCGATCTTTTCCTGCGGTCCTTCCTTGAATTCCACCTGCGATACAATGCAAAACGAGGCAAAATCCGTGAAAGACCGGAAATATTTTAAAGTGGCGGCATTGGCCGTGATCACTGCCTTGGCCTCCAGGCCGCTGCCGATCTGGCCGCCTTTTCGTTTTTCATCCAGGGCCTTTAACACCGGCTCGCGCATCTGCAAAGCCACTTTAAACTTCTCCTCAATGTCTGATGAGATCCAGCGTTTATCAACAGCCGGCCAGCTCAGGCAATGCACGCTGGCCTCTTTTACCGATGAACGCTTGGGACTGAACTGCAGCGTTTCCTCGGCGGTAAAAGACATCACCGGCGCTAAAACCCGGGTCATCGCATCAAGGATATGATAAAGAACTGTCTGGGCGCTTAACCTTTCCTTTGAAAAAGCGGGGTAAGTATACAGTCGGTCTTTAAGGATGTCAAGATAAATGCTGGACAGATCTTCATTACAAAAACTATACGCTGTTTTAAAGACCTCAACGAAATCATAATGCTCATAGCCGTGGTCCATGGCCTCGATGGTATGGGCCAAACGGGACAGCGCCCAGCGGTCTAGGTCCAATAATTGATCATACTCGACCAGATGTTTGTCCGGTTCAAAGCCGTGCAAATTGCCCAATAGATAACGCAACGTGTTTCGGATCTTGCGGTAGGCATCCACCAGGCGGTCAATGATCTCCTTGGAGATACGCACATCCTCGTTATAGGAAGAGGATGCCACCCATAAACGCAAGATCTCCGCGCCATAATGGTCCATGATCTCTTGGGGTTTGATCACATTGCCCAATGACTTGGACATTTTGCGCCCTGCCCCGTCCACCACAAAACCATGGGTCAAGACCTGCTTATAGGGCGCTTTTTTATCCATCGCCACTGACGGTATCAAGGAGTACTGGAACCAGCCGCGATGCTGGTCAGAGCCTTCCAAATACAGGTCCGCCGGCAACGGCATTTTGATCATTTCATGAAATACAGCCCTGTGGCTGACCCCGGAATCAAACCATACGTCCAGGATGTCCTGGGTCTTTTGAAAATCATGGCCGCCGCAATCCGGGCATTTAAAGCCGGCAGGCACTAGATCTTTGACATCTTTCTCAAACCAAACATCACTGCCGCCCTTTTTAACAAGTTCGGCCACATGCTCAATGACTTGAACAAAAAGTTTTTGTTCTCCCTTGCAACCCTTGCACACGAGGGCTGGAATAGGCACGCCCCAAAGCCGCTGACGGGAAAGACACCAGTCAGGACGGGTGGAAACCATGCTTGAGATCCTCTCCTTGCCTGCAGGCGGAACCCATTGAACTTCATCAATAGCTTTCTGAAGCTTTTGCCTTAAACCTTCGTGGTCGACCATCAAAAACCACTGCTCGGTTGCACGGAAGATGACCGGGTTCTTACAACGCCAGCAATGCGGATAGGAATGCTGTAACGGTTCACTGGCAAACAATAGACCTCTTTGTTTCAAATCAGCAATGATATTTTCATTAGCTTTAAAAACATGTTGACCTGCAAACGGCGCGCCTTCCTCGGTAAATACCCCTTTGGAATTGACAGGCATTAAAATAGGCAGGTTATTGCGCAAACCGGTTTGAAAGTCTTCCTGGCCATGTCCCGGCGCTGTATGAACCAATCCGGTCCCGTCTTCTTTAGTGACGTAGTCAGCTGTAACAACCTTGCAATGTTCTTTCTTGCCAAAAGGATGCACATAGGTCAATTTCGTCAAATCTTTACCCTTTAAAATTTTGTGCATTACGCTTTCTGCGTTCTGTGCCTTCTCTTTAAGAATGGGCAAGCGGCTATTTTCAGCGATCAATATTTCATTGCTTCCCTTTAATTCCAAAGCTGTATACTCAAAATCCGGATTGGCCGCAACCGCCACATTCGCCAATAATGTCCATGGCGTTGTGGTCCAGATCAAGAGCGACACTTTTTTATCTGTGGGCAACCCTAAAGCCTGCGGATTTTCCACCTGGAATTTTACATATACCGCCGGAGATGTATGGTCTTCATATTCCACCTCTGCTTCAGCCAAGGCGGTCTCACAGCTAAAGCACCAATTCACCGGCTTTAAGCTGCGGCTGATATACCCTTCTTTCCTTAACGTCCCTAAGGATCTCAAGATCCAATATTCATAAGACGGGGTCAAGGTCAAATACGGGTCATCCCATTGCCCGAAGATGCCTAAACGCTTGAATTCCTCGCGCTGGATACCTACAAATTTCATGGCGTATTCATGCGCTTTTTTACGAAAGACAAGGGTATCGAAATCCGTCTTGGATGCTTTCATGTCCTTGAGCAATTGGTGCTCGATGGGCAGGCCATGACAATCCCAACCGGGGATATACAAAGCATCAAAACCTTTCATGGTCTTGTATTTGACGATCATGTCCTTGAGGATCTTGTTGAGCGCATGGCCGATATGGATATGGCCGTTGGCATACGGAGGGCCATCGTGCAAAATAAAAGGAATTGCCCCCTTGCTCTTTTGCCGGATACTCTGGTAGATCTTATCCTTCTGCCAACGCTCCAGCGTCAAAGGCTCTTTTTGGACCAGGCCTGCTTTCATGGCAAAGGCGGTCTGCGGCAGATTCAGGGTCTTTTGATAATCTACTTTATCTGATGTATTTTCCAATCAACAGCTCCAGCTCTTTTTTCTTTTTGACAGGGATCAAATCAGGATCGGTCATAATAGCAAATTTCAAGGCCTCGGCAGCACTAAATTTCTTTAATTTTCCGACCTGCACAATGGCCACCTTTAAAATGGCCTTGGCATTGGCCACATTTTTATTCAGATAATTGATGATCATGTCCAATGTAACTGAATCATGCGATGAGTGCCAGCAGTCATAATCAGTAACAGCGGCCAGGGTCGCATATGAAATTTCCGCTTCGCGGGCAAGCTTGGCTTCGGTCAGGTTGGTCATGCCGATCACATCCATGCCCCAGCTGCGGTAAAGATGGGACTCTGCTTTTGTCGAAAACTGAGGCCCCTCCATATTCACATAGGTGCCGCCGCGATGGGTCTTGATGTTAAGCTTTTTAGCGCTTTGCTCCAGGATGTCCGCGATCTCTTTCGAAATGGGGTCAGCAAAAGCAACATGGGCCACGATACCGCCGGTAAAAAAGGTGTCCATACGCCCTTTCCGGGTACGGTCTAAAAATTGATCAGGGATGACAAAATCCATGGGCTTATATTCTTCCTTAAGGCTGCCGCAGGCCGAGACTGACATGATGGCCGCAACGCCCAATTTTTTCATGCCGTAAATATTGGCGCGGTAATTGATCTCAGACGGGCTGATGCAATGGCC
>CAZFON010000124.1:0-5853 GCA_964520185.1 uncultured Planctomycetales bacterium
CCCAGACGCCCAAGGGAATTAAACACGTGCATTATTATGGCGGTTTGTTGAGCGGGGAAGTCGCCAAGTCCATGATCGGCCGCGTGACCAATCCCAGCGAGGCCAACCAATCCAGGGACTCATTGCCAGTTGAATTCTTAGTACGCCAGGAAAGCAGCCTGGCCGACTGGTTGAATGAAACCAAGGACAACACAACCACCCAAATCGTGGCCGCAGGTTTGAAAAAAGAAAGTTTTCAATGCCGCTATGCTCCTTTTGTAAAAGATCTCCATCTAAGCGGAGCCAAGGCG
This sequence comes from uncultured Planctomycetales bacterium, assembly GCA_964520185.1. Lineage (GTDB taxonomy): Bacteria > Omnitrophota > Gorgyraeia > Zapsychrales > Fredricksoniimonadaceae > JABDGZ01. Next base: position 291 of record CAZFON010000124.1, read on the forward strand.
ATAGATTATCATGAAACGTGGGACGAAAAGGGGCTTCCCATGGCTGTCTCTTGCAGTTTTGTATTGTATGATGCCAAACACCCTCAAAGCAGTCTTTTGTTTAAACGGGACATTTTTTTGGCGCTGTCGGCAGGTTTTTACCATGAATAACGAAAAGGGAGTTGTTTTATTAATAGTGTTGTGGGTCTTGCTGGTCTTGTCCTTGATCGCGTGGGGATTAGGCAGACGCTCGTCGCTCGAGGTATCGGTCTTGGAGACCTACCGGGGGAAGTTGCGCAGTTACGCGGCGGCCCGCGCCGGGCTTAATAGGATGCTAGATCTTTTACAGAAATCACCCTCAACCAGGGACTCCTTATATTTGTCCGGGGTCACCATCGATGCTGCCAAGACCCCGGCGGATGTTTTTGCGCATATGGATACGGGGCATAACACCTTTGCGATGGTGGCATGGCGGGCCAAGAATTACAGCACCGGTGACAACAATACTCCCTTGGAGTATGGGTTAAGGGACGAAGGGGGGCGCCTAAATCTCAATGCCATCGGTATTGTCAATTATCCGATCCTTAGCGCGCTTTTGCAGTTACAAGGCCTTTCCCAGCCGGATGCGGACAAACTGGCCATGGCCATTATCAATTACAGCGGCATTAATTCTGCCGCAAGCAACAATAATACTTTTATGAACCTCGATCAGTCGCGGCTTAAACCTAAGAACAAGCGCTATGAGAATGTTTTGGAATTATTGGAAGTAGATGGCATGACCCAGAAAATTTTTGATAAAATAAAGGATGATGTGACGGTTTATGGGAATTCCCAGACCGGATTATGGATCAACACGGATACGGCCAATAACGATGTGATCCAGGCATTGGCCAATGCGTCGGCCCGTGTTAATTCGGCGACCACGGCGCAGGGCATCATTGATCAGGCTTATGGCATCCGCGACGGCGCAGACGGCCAGTCATTTACTGCTGACGATGGGACCGCATCCATTGCCATGGTCAACGATCCCAACTGGCCGGCGGCCTTGCAGGAAGGTGTTTCCAGTTATTACCGTGCCAGGGTTGTTGGTGTGGATGGGGATAGCGGAACACGGACAGTCATCGAGGCTGTCATTCATCAAAGGCCGGGAGGCCAAGCGGAATTGCTCTCCTGGCAAAGAAATTAGAGGTTAAATGAAATTCAATAGTGTATTTCATATTGGTGAGGGAACTATTAAATTTCTTCAAGCATCCGTCGGCCTTAAGAAGGCGTTGACCGGTGTTGAAGCGATCGCCATTGATAATCAGGATGATGCTCAAATCAGCCGGACCTTGATCCAATTTATCAAGGATAAAAAGATCAATATCGCTGAGAATCGGGTGACTGTCCTGATCCCGCGTTCCCGGGCCATCCTGCGTTACATGGTGTTCCCTTCCCAGAATCAGGATGAGATCCGTTCCATGGTGGATTTGCAGATAGGCAGCCGTATCCCTTATGCGCGCGAAGAGGTGGAAGTAGATTTTCAGATATTATCGAAAACAGCGGACGGATATTCAAAGGTCGCGGTGGTTATCATTCCCCAGGAGATCGTGATGCGTTATTGGAAGATCTTTTCCGACGCCAAGATCCCGGTGCATGGCATCACCATCACTTCCATCGGTTTATGGTTGCTATATCAGCAACAGCCCGGGGCCTCCGAGAAACCCAGCGCGATCATTGATTTGGATAGCCATCACAGCGAGATTTGCCTTTGTCAAAAATCACATTGGTTGAATTCCCGGGAAATTCCCATAGGGTTTACCCAGATCTCCAACGAGGGAAACGAGGAAATGATCAAACAATGGGAATTGACGCAGGTGAGCACCATTGGAGAAAAAATATCAGGGGCAGTGGAAGAGGTTTATCTGGCCTGTTCCCTTGACCGAGTCGATGAACTTGCCGCTGAAATGGCCAAGGCCCAAAGCGAATTATCGATCAAAAAAATGATCGTGACACAATCCTTGAGCTTGCCCCGGGGCCTGCAATGGCCCCCATCAATAGCTCAAGACGGGGCATCCATAGCGTCGTTGGCGGGTATTGCGTTCAATGCCGGGGTAGTGCCTATTGATCTGATACCCAGGTCTGTAAGACAGGCCCAGGCCAAGCAGGCCTATCAGCACCAGTTGATCATTTTAGGAGCATGGGCGGCAGCCGCATTGATCTCATTGATATTGGCTTCGGGAATGGGATTCTTTAAGAAAAATATGCAATTAGCCAGGCTTCAAGACGAGTTACGGACAACCCAGCGCGAGTCCGTGGCGGTTGAGAAACAATTGAAAGAAATGAACGAAATCGAAAGTGCGATCAACAGCAGGCTGATCTTTTCAGACCTAGCCGCCGCTATTGACCGGCTTTTGCCGGCCCATGCTTATCTGGTGAGCATTACCGTCGGTGAAGCTAATAGTGTGTCCCTGGAGGGGATGTCTTTTAACCCGGCGGAGATCAACGAGTTTCAGAACGGCCTGGTCAGATCGAAGAATTTTTCCAACGTGACCCTTAATTACGTCAACAAGCGGGTGACCCAGCAGGGGGAAGTGAATTATTTCAAGATCACCTGTACGTTTAAGCCGGTGAGAGGCCAACAATGAGAAAGCTGACCTCACGTGAAATCCGTATTTTGATCATCACCCTCGGATTGATCGTTTTCTTTATTGCCTATCAATCAGTGATCAGGCCCATGCGTGAGAACTCCGCGGACATCAACGTCCGGCTGCATGCGGTTAGGTCCAAGCTTATCAAAGCCCGACAGATAGTCTCCCAGAAAGACCTTATCGAAGGGAGGCACCAGTCCCTGGTACGCCTGATCGGCTTGGCTGATTCGGAGGATGCGCAGATGACCGCGATCATTTCCAAGATCGAGGCCGCGGCCAGGGAAAGCAATGTTCATATCGCCAATATCCAGCCTCAAAAGGCGGTCACCCAGAAAGAAGCGAAATTCCTGGCCGTTGAGCTGGAGGTCGACGGGCAATGGCTGGATATGGTGCAATTCCTTTATACGCTCCAGCAGAGGCCAAATTTTTATTTTATCAATGAGCTTAATTTAGAGAAGTATTCCGGAACGGCCAGTTCCCTGCGCGGCCGCATTGTCGTCTCCCGCATGTGTTTGATCAATCCATAAGTAATCGTGATTCACTGAACGAAAATATGAGATCCGTATTCCTTGTAAAAGTGCTGGGCATGTGCGTGATAGCCGGGTTATTTCTTTTGTATTTTTGTAAGTACGTCCCTTTTAATATGGATGAGTTTGGTTATGATCATGTGATATGCTGCCAAAATTATCCCCTGAACAACTTAAATACTATTAATAAAATTCATTGTTTCCGGGAGGCTTGCAACGCGTATGATCTGGCGCTGTTGCCGGATCACTATCTCCCACTAAGATCGTTTGCTTATGTGGGGATCGTTCAATCTACTTTATATTATCCTATTTTCCTTTTATGGCATTCGCCTCACTCTGCCAGATTGTTTGGTCTGATCATGCTGGCAGTGCAGGCATTTTTGCTTCACAGGCTTTTTAAAACAGATATCCTTATATCCTATATTTTCCTCCTGTTTTTTATGTCTTACTCTTTCGTACATATCGTAGACACAGGGCCGGTCACCTTTCAAACAACAAGCTCGTTCTTGATCTGTTATTTGTCCTTACAATGGGCGCAGTCTTTAAAAGCAAATGAGAAATTAAGCTGGCGGTATCCTTTGAGTATCGGCATTATTTTGTTTTTGGGTGTCTGGACTAAATTAGCTTATTTTTTCATGTTGCCGGCCCTGATCCTAATAATTTCATACCCTTTTATCATCGATATAAAAGAATTTTGTTCCCCATCAAAATTAAAGATTTTTCTTCGTGATTTATTGATACTGATAGGATCTGCGCTGATCCCTACTTTTATATTACTGAACTCCACCGGTAGGGACGGTGGCAAATATTATCAAATGATCTATAATTCGAACAAGTTAGGCATTTTAGATCTTATCAAAGTCCCTACCCTAACAAGTTATTTTACTGATCCTTTAAAGGCGGGGAATCGTATATATAAATTTGATCATAATCCATTTTCGGTATATGACTATCTCGAACATCCTTTAAGGGCTGTTGATCATATAATTCATACGCAAGGGGTCCCAGAGGGTATTTTATTAATTTTCCTAGGCGTTTTCTTTATTTTTTGGGGAGTCAAATTGCTTAGGACTAGAAATATAAAAACCTCTTTTATTTTTCTGAATTTATTTTGTTTTCTTCTGACAATTTTTGTGATGTCTAAATGTGCCGATGTACAGTTTCTTCACCACGTTGTCTTAAGCATGCCTTTTTTGGTGATCGCGTTATTTTATTTGTATTCCAAGATCGACGATCGTAAATTTAAATTAATTTTTGCTCTATTTTTTCTTACTATTAATGTCATTTTATACGTTAAATTGCCTCAGTTGTCATATAGAAGTGAGGTTGTCCCTTCAAGCATGATCCAAAATAATGAGTTTTTAAATGAAAAATTTTCAGATAAATATGTATTTATCGTTATTGATTGGGGCATATATTATATCAAGGCATTATTTGGCAAGAAAAACCAGTGTGTTCTTTATCTGGATCCATTGAATGATAAAAGACAAATTGTCGAAATAAGAAAGGTCTTAAATAAAACCAACCGAAAAGCTCTTTTTATTTGCCGAACTGATTCCCACTCCGATCTAAATCTTCTCAAAACACAATTCCCATCTTTAGTTAAACTAAGAACTCCATTCGATACCGGGCAATGGCAGATCTTCTATGAAAAGTCCTAATCTTTCCGTATATAGAGGCTGATGTCGCTTTTGTTGCTGAATTCAAGAGAATAGTCTTTGGGAAGGTGCTTGGCTATTGCGGCATTTAATGATGGGAATCGGGCGAAAAGGATCATTTCAGGGTGTTTGTCCCGGATAGTTCTAAGGAAATCATCGGCAGTGATGATCCTGGCTGATTTTGTTTTTTGGGAAAGTAAGAGTAAATGCGAGTCTGTGAACATCTGGGTATAAAAAGCAAAAATTGGCCGGTCAGTTATCAGCAGGTGTGAGCGACCGTTATATTTATTGATCAAACCGATGATATTGGAGGCCTGAGGATCCGAGGGAAAAAGTTGCACACGGATGTTCGTCCATTTCAAGGGGATTTGAAGAAGCGACCAGCCCAAGGCCGCACTTATAAAGATGACGGCCACCAAAGCTTTTTGTTTTCCTGTTTTTATTTGTCCGCATAATCTGTAAAGGCTGAAGGAGGCCAACCAGCATACCGGCAATATCAAATAAAACCTTTGGGTATGCCAAATAGGTGTATGACTGAAGAATATCAGCCCGGCGATCAGGGTCATCAGCGGAGCAGCCAAAAGTTTTATTTCTTCCTTTTTGATGAAAATAAAAGCACAGATTGCGATGAGCAAATAATCATAATCCTTATTAAAAGTAAAAAAGTGCATGATCTTGATAGAGGAGGTTACTTTTTCTCCCGCTCTATAAATATGCCAAATTTGATAAAAATCGACATGGGCCGCCAGGGAGATACAGGTAAATACGG